>RGHP01000217.1 GCA_010024125.1 Gammaproteobacteria bacterium
CCGGGAATGCATGCCACATGTATGCCCTCACCGCGCTCCATGGCTTCTCTCTCGTCTGAAGATAGCGCTCTCACCGGATGATAGTCGTAAGACCAAGACATGCAGTTGTGGTCGTCGATCGGGATCCAGAAATGTCCATGAATCGGGTGATCACCCCGAGGAGGGATGGCGGTAAAACATGGAGCAATGAATGGCGTTACACGCCAGTAGTATTGATCGTTTTCTGCGTTACGTCGCGCACCAATCAAGAGACCGCCATCGATTTGCTTTACCTCGAACGCTGGCTTCGAGTCTTTGAGGTTGTATTTGTTACCCTCGGCGCCCTTGAATAGCGGATCCTTGGTCATCGTAAAACGATGCAAGAATGACACGTGAGACGAGTCGATCCCGCCCTCCATCGCCTGCAACCAATTACACTCCTGGATGCGCTTAGAACTATACGTTTGCTCCAACGGAACGCTGGCGAACTCATACTCGGGCTCCGGCGGCATGTGCTCCTTAGGTCCCATGTACACCCAGATCACACCACCCTTTTCAATCATCGGGTACGCGGTCAACTTGATGCGATTACAAAGGCCGCTCTCTTCAGGCTCAGACGGAATCTCTGTGCAGTTACCGTTTACATCATACTTCCAGCCATGGTATGGGCACCGCAAACCGCCCTCCTCGTTGCGACCAAACCACAGACTAATTCCCCGGTGAGCGCAAAACTCATCGATCAGACCTAATTGACCATCGCTGTCACGAAACGCTATCAGTCTCTCAGACAACACTTGGACCCGAACTGGCGGGCAGTCGTTCTCCGGAAGCTCGCTAGAAAGCAAAACAGGTAACCAGTACCTGCGGAACATTTCTCCCATCGGAGTTCCTGGGCCTGTTTGAGTTAACAGATCATTATCTTCACGTGAAAGCATAGTTTTTCTTAATCCCTTTCAGTCAAAAACGATTTAGATTCAATCGTCCATACCTATACGACGATGGTACGATAGCAACACTTCGAAATCTAAAGGTAATTCAATTTCACTATGGCTCTAATAGAATTGTGCTCCGAATCTGATCTAGATCATAACGAATCCAGATTATTCAGTGTAAACGGCTTGGATATCGCCCTTTTCAAGGTCGAAGAAAACTTCTATGCCCTAGACGATATGTGCAGTCACGGCCCCGGCTCGCTCAGCGAGGGCTATTTGGATGGATTCAACATCGAATGTGACTTCCATAATGGTGCGTTTGATATCCGGACCGGAGAGGTTACGGCCCCGCCATGCATGGATCCTGTCAAATCGTACGTCGTTTGTAAGAAAGACGGCAGAGTTTTCATCGAACTATAACGGGAAATAAAGGAACCAATATGCGTAAAGTAGACATCTTTAACCACATCTGGCCCACCGAGTTCTTTGATGCCTTGATTGGTCATATTGGCCAGATGACTGACATCACACTACGCAGCGGCGCGGTACCCATGATTACAAACCTGGACCGCCGGTTCGAGGTCATGGATATGTTTGGTGAAGGCTACCAGCAAGTGCTGACTCTAGCCTCTCCGCCACTCGAGAAAATAGCGGATCCAGAAAAAGCTTTGGAATTGAGCAAAATCGGCTCGGACTCGATGGCCTCTCTGTGCGAGAAATATCCTGAGCGATTCCCTGCGTTCGTTGGGACCGCGCCAATGAACCACCCCACCGGTATGGCGTCAGAGTCAAAGCGAGCCATTGAAGAGTTGGGTGCGGCTGGTATGCAGATTTACACCAACATCAAGGGACAGCCGCTTGACCATCCTGACTTTGAGCCATTCTTCGAGTACATGAACGAGAGCGGTAAACCGATATGGATGCACCCCGCTCGTGGTCAGGGATTCGCCGATTACCAATCCGAGGATCGATCTGAGTACGAGATCTGGTGGACCTTTGGCTGGCCTTACGAGACGTCTGCAGCTATGGCGCGTCTCGTATTCTCTGGAATTTTTGATCGCTACCCGAATCTTAATATCATCACGCACCACGCCGGTGGGATGGTTCCATTTTTTGAGGGCCGTGTTGGTCCGGGTTGGGACCAGATGGGCAAACGGACAAGCGACCGAGATCTCGGTGCCGTTAAAGATGCACTAAAGAAACCACACCTCCAATACTTCAAAGAATTCTATGCTGACACAGCAAGCTTCGGCTCAAAGAAGGCGATCGAGCACGCGATAGAATTCTTTGGTGAAGATCGTATCGTCTTTGCTTCAGATGCACCGTTCGATCCAGATGTATATCCGGGAGACAATCAACGCAATCGAGTCGATAGAGGTAGACACGGCCGTCAAAGAGAAAGTGTTCTACAAGAACGCCTGCAAACTGATGGGAATCGACTAACCAATACTTTCAGACGAGGAACCTAGTTTGGACGCAAGCGTTATAGTGGTAGGGGCCGGGCCAGTCGGTCTGTCTCTTGCCATTAATCTCGGCAGGGCCGGGATTAAGACAATCCTTCTTGAACGAAATCCGGAGCCGCAGTTCCTGCCGAAGATGGAGCGTTGTAACGCTCGGTCAATGGAAATGTTTCGTCGTATTGGGCTATCTGAAAAAATCCGTGAGGCCGGTCTGCGGGCGGATTGTCCGATGGACGTTTTCATTGTGGAGGACCTTACAAAACCTGCGCTTCTGGAAGAGAAGCACCCGTCGATACAAACGTTCCGAGAAAAGATTAGAGACTGCAAAG
>RGHP01000218.1 GCA_010024125.1 Gammaproteobacteria bacterium
TTGGTAATGAAAGGTTGGCACGTCCTCGGCATCGAGGTCATAGCCCGCAAATCGATAACCCAACCGCTTGGGGTAAAGCGGGTCAGGGTTCACCGGGGCCTCTTTGGTGGTCCGAGGGCGAAGCGGCCAGGCATCGTCGGGCTCTTCCAGGCGATGGAAGGCGACATCCAAAACATTGTCGAGGCGCTGGTCTTTTCCATCGTCGGGATCGTAGCGATCACGATCGCGATCACCGGCTTCTGGCAGGTGCCAATGAAGCTTTACGAGCGCGCGATACTGATATCTCTTGGCCTTCTCACGCTGCCGTCAATATTTGTCGGGGACGTCGGGCTTGTCAGCCATCTAGTCACGACCGGGCTGATCGTCGTGATCTTGCTTTCGAAAAAGTTTATGAGTACAAGACTAGGCTAATAACAACAATCCAATCAGGAAGGAAACACATGAAAACACCAAAACAACTCCACGCCATCTGCGCGGGTATAGCGTTTACTGCTTTGTCACTGTCTGCGTCCGCAGAGGTCGTCTCTGTCGCGACCGGGGCTCAGGGCTCACTGGCTTTCACGTCTGGACAGGCCGTCGCTAAGGTTTTGAACGACAACGGTATTACGGCCCGCACACAGCCACTGGTTGGTTATCTCCCCCTCATCGACTCCGGCGAGGTCGATTTTGGTTTCTCTAACGGGGTTGAGGCGGGTTACGCTTTCACTGGCACCGGAAACTATGACCGTAAGCACCCAAACATGAGATTGGTCGGCGTGATGTTCCCACTCTCAACCGGCATCATGGCACCCTGTGACCTAGGCCTCAAAACAATCGCCGACGTCAAGGCGAAGTCAAAGGACCTCAAAATCGCTGCAGAATACAAGTCATCAACAATTATCCCGTACTACATCGCCGGAGGTTTAGCCAGCGGAGGACTGACCTATGACGACTTCCAGAACGTTCCAGTCGCGAGCTTTGTGGACGGAATCAAGGCGCTTGGCGACGGACTGGTCGATCTGGCGCTTGTGTCACTGAACAATGGCGCTGGGAAGAAGGCCGCCGTCAAACTGAAGGACCGTGGTGGACTCTGCTACGTGTCGCTCAACGGTGACGCTGACGGAAACGCCGCGTTCAAAAAGTTTCTCCCTGCGGGCGTGCTTAAGCCGTTTAAGCAGAACGAAAAAATCAATGGCCTAGCTGGCTCAGGAGCGACCTTGATGCAGATTCCTTGGGTCATGATGACTAACGCAAACGTCAGCGATGACCTGGTTTATAAGACAGTGAAGTCGGTCGCTGAGAATAAAGATGCCTTGGTTAAGTCACTCGGTCTCTTCCGTGGCGCAAACAAGGACACCATGGCACCCGCGAACGACATGCCTTACCACCCAGGCGCTCTCAAATACTACAAGGACGCCGGCATAACCGTCGGTAAGTAGCCAATGCGTCAAGTAATGGGCAGCCTCGAAGGGGGTTGCCCGTGAGGACTATAGAATGAAAACACACACCATCCGACTCACATCAGCTGACGGTCACGAGTTCGGATGCTGGGAGTCGACCGCGGCGAATCCAAAGGGTCACGTCGTGATTCTCCAAGAAATTTTTGGGGTCACCGATCAACTGAAGGAGTTTGCCTCAGTCCTGATCAAAGAGAATCTATCTGTGACCATTCCCCAATTGTTTGACCGTCACCAGCCGGACACCGTTGTACCTTTCTCGGACGCCGACACAGGTCGGGCGATCATGAACTCGCTAGATCTCAACGAGACACTCTCCGACGTAGAAGCGAGCATCAATCACGCAAGCAGATCTCCCCTGCCTCTTTTTATTATCGGTTTCTGCTGGGGTGGTGGCGTCGCGTTTCGTGCCGCTCAGCGGTTTGTGACGAGCGGAACAATAGTCTTCTATGGCACCAAGCTGGGCGATTACCTCGAGGATGAGCTGTTAGGTCCGGCGTTACTGCACTTTGGCAAGACGGATCCGCTCACCCCCCCAGAGCTGGTCGAAAAAATAGGTGAAAAGTTTCCGTCAGCCGAGATCCATACCTACGGGTGTGGGCACGCGTTCGCGAACCATCACAGACAGACATACGATGAAGAGTCTTCACACCTAGCCATTCAGAGAACAATCGATTTTGTCAACCGGCACTTGGGAGATCAGGGAACCTCTACCTGAAGAAGTGGCGCATGCTGTTGGGCCCCGTAGACGTCCGTTTCCCCAAACGCGCCTGATGATCGAGAACGCTTAATCGTTATTTTGACTGCAAGCGCGGGCTCGAACTCGACGACCGAAATTACGTCGCTTATCGGAATGCGAAACAGTTCTGCAAACGCTTTAGCGGACAAAATCTCAGAACGAACGACACGCATGAAATCATCTTGAGTGGCAAACAATACGTCAAAAGTCAGCTCAAACGGGCCCGCATTCTTCGACCGAATCACCGTCGCTAGGTCCGATAACATCATCACGTCACCCCCAATTGCTGCATCGTGCGTGGAAACGGAGTCAGGGGATCATCCACCGCCAGCAAGTGATACACACTGAACTCATAGACCAATCCATGCGAACTATCCGAGGGTGAATGAGGAAAAGCGAGATTTCCAGCCGTTGATTGCCGACCGGGATAACCGATATGCAACAGGGTCGATCGAGTAAATGAGCAAACCGTATCAGCCAATGCCTGAGTCTTTGCGACCACTTCGATGACCAGCCCAATCTCAT
>RGHP01000219.1 GCA_010024125.1 Gammaproteobacteria bacterium
CTCATGGAACTCGATGCGGTTGATGCAGAGATCAAACTCTCACAGGCAAAGGCGAGTTTAGCGGATGCCAAAGCGAACCTGATCGCACTCGATGCGACTGAATTGAAAGATGAAGAAGCACTACAACTCGATCAGGAAGCACTCGAGATTCTAGAGCACAAACTATCCCGTGTTCAGGATCTCAGACAACGTAACCTTGCAAGCGAACAAGACCTCGATACCGCACGACAAGCCGTAGTGAATCAAAAATTGCAGATCAACCGACGCGAGTTGGCATTATCGACAGTTGAATCAAAGCGCGCGCAATTGAAAACCGCAATTCAGCGATTTGAGGCAGAAGTTCGCGCTGCGACCCGTGATTTCGAATCAACTGCAGTCAAAGCACCGACTGATGGCCAAGTCATTGAAGTCAACGTTGTTGCCGGTGATCGAGTTCAATCCAATCAAAATCTTGCGATCTTTGCCCCCGATTCCGGACGCGAGATTCGGGTGCAAGTGCCTGCTGCTGTTGGACAGACACTGTCGCAGTCATTGATCAATAACCAACCTGTCAGCGCAAAGACTGATCGCAATCACCAGTTGTCTTTGACTCGAGTAAGCGGTGCAGTCCGAGATAACACAGGCTCTATCGATGCCTTCTTCACATCTGATGACCCGCTTCCTCCCACGGGAACAGTGATTTCCGTCTCCATTCAATTGGCAGCAGAGACCAATGTTGCCGTATTACCGACCGACGCGCTGTATGGAGGCAATCTGATTTATCGGATCACGCCCTCGAATACCTTAGAAGCCATTTCCGTCGAGCGGCTGGGCCAACGTCCGGGTCCTGATAAAACGGAAGTCTTGGTGCGTTCGCCTCTGCTTGTATCAGGTGATCAGATTCTCGTCTCGCGTCTACCAGCAGCCGTCACAGGACTCCAAGTTGAGGTTATCCAGTGATCGGATTTGTGCACATGTTTGCCAAACATCGTGTCGCAGCCAATTTGTTGATGGTGATTATGATCATCGCAGGCGCGATTGGCGTGGATCGACTGAGAACTCAGTTTTTCCCAACATTCGAGCTCGACATTATTACGGTTTCAGTCGCATGGCCTGGAGCAACTGCTGAAGATGTTCAAGAAGGGCTTACGATCCCAATCGAAAATGCGATTGAAGAATTAGCGGTCATCGACTCGATCGATGCGACCAGTCAGTTTGGGTCTGCAAGTTTTCGTATCGAACTTATTGAAGGAACGAACCTCTCGCAAGCACTTGATGACATTAGCCAGCGGATCGATCAAAACCTGACATTACCAGAGGGCGCCGAAGACCCCATGGTTTCGTCGTTGACCCGCTATGAAGACATCTCAAACTTATTGATCACCGGTCCACTGACACCTTTTGAGCTACAAAAGCTTGCTCTTAAAGCAGAGCAAGAACTTCTGGCTCGCGGGATTCGTAAAGTCGACTTCAGAGGCCTACCGACACGTGAGATGCAGATCGAAACGACTGCCGAAACGCTTGCATCACTTGGACTCACCTTAGACACACTGGCAGATCGCATCCTCACCCAAGCACGCGATCTTCCGGCAGGTACAGCAGGTCGTGATGATGGTGAACGCCAACTCAGAAGTCTCGAACAGGGGCGGAGCCAAACAGATATCGCCAATACACTAATTGCGCTCGATGGCTCCCCAATCGGAACCCGGCTTGGTGACATCGCAATCGTACGTGATCGCGTTGATCCAAAAGCACCCTATCTGACGTATCAAGGGCAACCCGCGGTCGAAATCATTCCACAGCGCACTGAAAATGACTCAACCCTTGCAATGGCTGAGATCACTAATCAGTGGATTGCTGAGACACAATATCTCCTTCCAAGCGGAACCCAACTGATTGTTCTGGATGAACGCTGGCAGTATCTGAATGACAGGATCAACCTGCTACTCGAGAATGGACTCACAGGTCTCTTGTTTGTGGTCATCATCCTATATCTCTTTTTGAATCAGCGTGTCGCGTTCTGGGTCACGCTTGGAATCCCGGTTTCATTCCTTGCAACACTTGCAATTCTTTGGATGATCGGCGGTACCATTAACATGATTAGCCTATTTGGCATGATCATGGCACTCGGCGTCATTGTTGATGATGCGATCGTTGTTGCCGAAGATACACTGTCACTCTATCAATCTGGGCAAACACCGCTCAACGCAGCATTGCACGGCTCAGAACGAATGCTTGCGCCAGTTGTCTCGTCGAGCTTAACCACCATTGCTGCTTTTTCACCACTCTTGATTGTCGGCGGGATTATTGGCTCGATTCTCAAAGACATCCCGATCATCGTGATTTGTGTCATCGTAGCTTCGCTGATTGAATGCTTTCTGATTCTTCCAGGGCATCTACAACAAAGCCTCAATCGCGGACACCGCCATGATGAAGGCAAAATTAGGCAGGCACTGGATCGTGGATTTATCAATTTTCGCGATAATGTATTTAAGCCATTTGTGGGAATTATACTGAAAGCACCTGCACTCACCCTGGTCACCGCGCTCACCTTATTTATCCTTTCAATCGGATTGATTTCGGGAGGGCGGGTCAAGTTCACGTTCTTCCCATCAATCGATGGCACAACATTGTGGGCCGGCGCTCAATTCACCACTGGAACCACGCCTCAAGAAGTGGATCAATTCCT
>RGHP01000220.1 GCA_010024125.1 Gammaproteobacteria bacterium
TGCTGAGGAACTTGGCGCTCGTGTTGTGCAAATCGATTTCAGTGGTTTCGGCAAGCTACGAAATGAAGCCATTGCATCCTGTCAGCATGAGTGGATTTTCTCGTTAGATTCTGACGAACGTTGTACGCCCGAAGCGCGTGACGAAATCCTGTCCATTGTCAGAAAAAATGATCCCAATGGCCCCGTGGCGTATTTCATGCCGCGCAAAAATTATCTGCTTGGACGGTGGGTTCAGCATTCGGGCTGGAATCCTGATTACCGACAGCCGCAACTGTTTCGACAGGGGCGCTTGAGCTACACGCTAGAAGAAGTCCACGAAGGGTTCATCTGTGACGGTCCAATTGGACACCTCACGCAATCGATTTGGCAGTTCCCTTTCGAGAATCTCGAGCAGATGCTTCACAAAGCACAGCGTTACTCAACACTCGGAGCTCAAAAACTACTGCGGAATAACAAGACCGGCGGCATGGGACCAGCGCTCATTCATGGTCTATCCATGTTTTTAAAGATTTACCTGTTAAAAAGTGGATGGCGAGACGGTCGCGCTGGATTTGCGATTGCGATTGGCGGATTTATCGGTGCGTTTTATAAATATGCGAAACTAGCCGAATTACAAAACGACTGGACTGAACCAACCATGCCTAAAGTGGGTAAGCCAGACTCATGATCAAACACGCGGCACTTGCAACAGTCGTCGCGACCGCCGGGTTATTGTATACAGCGCTAACCCGCGAACCAGATTTAGCTGAATTTGACCGAAAAGAACTCGAATCACTAATCGAATCTCACCGTCCAGCCTTGACTGTCAATCCTGCAATTGACGATCGCCGGCAACAGTTTGCGCGGTTAATGATGGATTATGCCGAGCATGAAAATGAACGATTGCGTGCCGCACGCGCATTTATTCCCGGCATCATCGAGCGCCAAACAAAACAAGTCGACCGTGACCCCGCGCTTGCCTTACTCATCACACATTTTGAGATCGATCCAAATACATCGCTCGATCATATCGAGGCAGAGCTCTATCTTCGCGTCGACGGACTGCCGCCTGCGCTGGTTGCGACGCAAGCAGCTATTGAGTCAGCCTGGGGCCAATCTCGATTTGCCATCGAAGGCAACAATTACTTTGGTCATCAGTGCTACGCACAGGGCTGCGGAATCAAACCCAAAGGCAGCACCAGCAAAAATCTGGAAGTACGGCGTTTTGATACTGTGGGTGATTCAGTCGCTGCCTACTATCAGAATATCAATACCCACAAGGCGTATCGTAAGCTCCGCCAGGTGCGACTGGATTTGCGAACGAGCAACGAGCCCTTTACGACCAAAGCACTCATCCCAACTCTTGGTAGTTACTCAGAACTTGGAAAAAAATATTTGAAGATTTTACGTTCAGTGTTTCGCTCGGATTACATTCAGCTCGCACAACAGGTCGAACCGCATGCAAGTCAGTAGTGCACCGATCTGGAAGAGACTGCTCGCGTTGATTTATGACGGGCTTGTGGTGACCGCCCTCATTCTGATCTCTGGCCTGGTAGCATCTGTGATTGCGCAAGGTGAGGCACCAGCGTGGCTAACACAAATGCTCATCGTATTATCTGTCGGCGGTTATTTTTGGTGGTCTTGGTCGCGTGGCGGTAAAACTGCCGGCATGCGCGCGTGGCGCCTTCGTCTTGTTGGGTTAGAGGGTGAAGTCATAACCAATGACGTGGCCTTTAAGCGATTGGTCTGGTGTGTCGCAACGCTCGCACCGACAGGTATCACTTTATTCACCGGATGGTTGTCACCAATCGGTCAGACAGTCTATGACCGCCTCTCGAATACTCGGGTCGTTGCAGAACCGAAGCCCGAGAAATCAACGCAATAATCTGGGCGTTAATAGAAGCGGGATCAAAAGCGGAAGAATAATCGCAAGCGACGGGTGGCCACCTGCGAGGAATACCGCAGGAGATGCCATATCCATCGCGTATTTAAAGACGAGCCCCATCAACACCGCCAAGAAAACACGTGTCGACATCCCAAGTGATCGCATCGAACCAAAGGCCGTGGCAGATGCGAGGAGCGCAAGCGCGATCAGTGTGATCGGCAGCAAAAGTCGCTGCCAAAAAAGTTGGCTATGGGCACGCGCATTCAGACCCTCCGCACTTAAATAGCTTGCTGCATCCCACAACTCACTTAATGACAAAGCATCCGGGTTTTGAACCAACCATCGGACCTGCCGCTCTGTAAGCTTGGTAGTTTGAGTGAGATCGTTGGTTTGTTGACGAATCGTTTCACTCTCAAATGCCAAGACACGGGCTTTTGAGAGTGTGACTTGATCCGCATTGAATCGCACATTGGATGACGCGATCAGACGCTCGATTTCATCGCGCGAATCTGCCATTTCAATCTGCTTCCACAGACGGACCGAGCCATCCGGAGCGCCTTCAACAAACACATACCGGCCAGACTCGCGGGTCCACACCGAATCTCTGATACCACCAGAGACATTTGCATCTTTTAAGGCCTGACTGAACCGTTCTGCTTCCGGCATCCCGTATTGAGCAATCACAATCGAACCCACCAAGATTGGCGACAGCACCAAGATAATTTTGAAAAATATCCGCTGAATACTGAGACCGGCTGCACGAAGAATAGTGAGCTCACTTGATTGCGCGAGCCC
>RGHP01000023.1 GCA_010024125.1 Gammaproteobacteria bacterium
AAAGACATCCCGATCATCGTGATTTGTGTCATCGTGGCTTCACTGATTGAATGCTTCCTGATTCTTCCAGGGCATCTACAACAAAGCCTCAATCGGGGGCACCGCCATGATGAAGGTAAAATCAGGCAAGCACTGGATCGCGGGTTCATCAATTTCCGTGACAATGTATTTAAGCCATTTGTGGGAATTATCCTGAAAGCACCCGCACTTACCCTGGTTACCGCACTCACCTTATTTATTCTTTCGATCGGATTAATTTCGGGCGGGCGCGTCAAGTTCACATTCTTCCCATCAATCGATGGCACAACACTGTGGGCCGGCGCTCAGTTCACCACTGGAACAACACCTCAAGAAGTGGATCAATTCCTGAACCATCTCGAAGACACTGCACAAGCTGTTAACGAAGAGTTTGGCGGCACAGTGATCCGCCATACATTGCAGCAACATCGACAACTGTCAGCGCCTGGCGTTCGCGGAGGAACCGGTGATCATTATGGAACGTTGAAGGTGATCCTCACAGGAGAGCTTGAGGGTCCACCGAATGATAAGATCATCGATGCATGGCGAGCCAAGATTCAATTACCGGGTGGTATTGAGAAATTCTCAATTCGACAGGCACAAGGTGGTCCACCATCAAAGCCTATCGAAATTAAGCTGACTGGTGGTAATGCCGAAACCTTAAAAGCAGCATCACTTGAAATACAAGACGCGTTGCGGCGCTATCCAGGCGTCTCAAACATCGACGACGATCTTCCGTTCGGTGCAGAACAATTGGTGGTCAAATTAACCCCACAGGGGCGTCAGCTAAATCTCAGCTCGCAACAGCTCGCTCGGCAGTTGCGCGGTGCATTTGAAGGACGGACGTTGCAGACATTTTATGAAGACGGCATCGAGGTCGATGTCTTGCTGTCGCTTTCTGAAACAGAACGTGATCGACTCGCAACGCTTGATCAACTGCCCATCGTTACACCCAGCGGAACGATTGTTCCACTCCCAGTGGTCGCCTCTTTTGAAGCACGACGCGGTCTTGATGAACTCAGACGCACAGACGGACAAATGAGCATTGTCGTGAGTGCTGACGTCAATAATCTCACAGCCAATGCGGCAGAAATTTTGACGGACGTCCGCGCGAGTGCACTACCAGAGATCACAGCTAAATACGGATTGAAGTCGAATATCCAAGGTCGAGCGCAAGATCGCGAAGAAACCTTTGCAGACATGAAGGTCGGCGTTCTTGTCGCGCTAACGATGATCTACATCATTCTTGCTTGGGTATTCTCCAGCTACTCCTGGCCTTTTGCTGTGTTGATCGCCATCCCGCTCGGACTAACCGGTGCGATCGGAGGCCATTGGCTGATGGGGCTCGACCTCACGGTTCTCTCTTTATTTGGCTTCTTTGGACTTTCTGGAATTGTGATTAACGACTCCATTGTGCTTGTGGATACCTATCGCCGCCTAATCCAGGCAGGTGAAGACCACATGGATGCCATCGTCAAAGCCAGTTGCCTTCGATTTCGAGCCGTCTTAGTCACATCACTCACAACAATTGCAGGCCTGACGCCGATCTTGTTTGAGACCTCACCACAAGCCCAGTTCCTGATTCCCATGGCGACTACAATTGTTTTTGGATTAGCTTACGGCACCGTTCTTGTTTTGATGATCGTACCGTCTGTCCTCAGTTTGATTGAGAGAAATCGTAATCGAACAAATTCTGCGCATTCTGAGTACACAGTTGCTGAAGAGCCGACTCACTAAGACCGAGAATTCCCGCTAAAGCACGTCCAACCAGAGGTAAGTGAGCAGGCGAGCCTTCTTGTTCACCCGCTATCGGCAAATCCGGCGCATCCGTCTCAAGCAATATCCGGTCTTGAGGAATCGATTGAAAAACAGAAATCACGCGAGGTTTAGGCTCACGAGTGATTAAGCCTCCGGCGCTCAAATACCCGCCAAGCGAGAGATAGGCACTCGCAATGTCATGAGATCCAGTGAACGCATGAATCACAAAACGCTCGCACTTCACCCGCCTCAGTGAATTAATGACGTCGTGATGTGATTTCACAGCGTGTATGATCACAGCCCGATCGAGTGACTGAGCGAGAGCCAACTGGCTTTCAAATGCGTGTATCTGAGATTCTTTACTTGCCATCCCTGAGCGGAAATCAAGACCCACTTCACCCACAGCGCTCTGCGGATATCGAGTCAATAAATCTTCCAGAATCGTAAGCCACTGACGTTGTTGGTCCACATAATGCGGATGAAGTCCAAAAGCTGCGTACGGAGATTGGCCTTCAATCCAACGCCACTGATCAGGATGCGTGCCCGTGGCGATGAAATTGACACCGACAGCTCTCGTTGCCTCAAGCACGTGTTCAGGTGGAGAAGACATCAACTCGAGGTGCGCGTTGATATCAATCCACATCAATCAGTGCTCGCGAGTTTCCAAGAACTGCACATCAGGCCAGCGTTCTTGCATCAATTGCAGATTCGCTCGTGATGGAGCGAGATAGGTCAAATACCCGCCGCCATCATCAGCTAAGTGTTCGTAAGCTTTCTTTTTAAAATCAGCGAGCATCTTGGGATCATCACATTTAATCCAGCGAGCTGTATGGACACTAATTTGGTCATACACCGCTTCAGCTTTGTATTCATCAAGCAGTCGGAATGCGACCACATCGAACTGCAACACACCCACAGCACCAACGATCAAATCGTTATTTTTGTGAGGCATAAATACCTGTGTTGCGCCCTCTTCTGATAACTGCGTCAACCCTTTCTGGAGCTGTTTTGTTTTTAACGGATCTTTCAGTCGAACCCGACGGAATAATTCAGGTGCGAAGTGAGGAATCCCCGTGAACTGCAGATCCTCACCCTCTGTAAAGGTGTCACCAATTTGGATCGTTCCGTGATTGTGAAGGCCCAAAATATCCCCTGGATACGCTTCTTCAGCTGAGGCACGATCGCCAGCCAAAAATGTCACTGCGTCAGAGATACGAACATCCTTACCAATCCGCGTATGTTTGATCTTCATCCCTTTTTTGTAGGCTCCAGAGCACACACGCAGAAATGCGATACGGTCGCGATGTTTCGGGTCCATATTGGCTTGAATCTTAAACACGAAGCCTGAAAATTTCTCTTCGGAGGGGTCGACAGTTCGCGTTTCTGTCTCGCGAACGATCGGCTTTGGTGCGTATTCGACGAAGTCATCGAGCATCTCGCGAACACCGAAGTTACCCATCGCCGTACCAAAAAATACTGGGGTTAATTCACCTGCCAAGAAACGTTCGACCTCGAATTCAGGAGTCGCTTCGCGAACGAGCTCGACCTGATCTGCGAAATCTTGCCACTCAGATCCAAGCAGTTCTCGCGCCTCATCTGAATCGAGACCTTGGATTTTGACGTCATCAGGAATCCGATCACCTTGTCCTTTGACATACACATGAATTGTGTCGGTTCTTAAGTGATAGACGCCTTTGAAATGCGGGCCCATACCGATTGGCCATGTGACTGGAGTCGCTTCAATTTTTAAAACGTTTTCCACCTCATCCATCAACTCAATCGGATCACGAATATCACGGTCCAACTTATTCACAAAGGAAACAATGGGAGTGGTTCGTAAGCGACACACTTGCATCAGCTTAATTGTTCGATCCTCCACACCTTTAGCACCATCAAGTACCATCAATGCAGAATCGACTGCGGTCAGCGTCCGATAAGTATCTTCAGAAAAATCCTCGTGACCGGGTGTATCCAAGAGATTCACAACGCGGCCTTTGTACGGAAACTGCATCACTGAGGTTGTCACCGAAATACCGCGCTCTTGCTCCATCTGCATCCAATCAGATGTTGCGTGTCGCGCTGCTTTCCGCGCTTTGACAGTGCCGGCGACAGAAATCGCATTGCCGAATAACAGAAGCTTCTCTGTCATGGTAGTTTTACCAGCATCGGGGTGCGAGATGATTGCAAATGTGCGGCGGATCGCACCTTCCCGTTCAATTTGATTCACAGTGATTCTCAATCAATATTCAATGCGCGCGAAGTGTATAGAAGTGTCATCAAAACACCAAACTAAGGCTGTTTCACATAACGGCCCGGGGCTTCTTCGATAACGGGGCGAAGACCACCCCCCGGTCTTGGCGGAGCAACGTCCTCACCCGCACAAGGCAAAAGAAATGCATTCCAAGTGACCCACCAACTGCCTTCGCACTTTTCAGCAGACTGTTTGTTGAAATGATCGTTTGAACTCAAAATGTAGTGGTGATGACGATTCTTTGTCGGTGGAGTAATCACCCCGGCATTGTGCCCACCCTCTCCGAGCACACACATTGGGCTCTGACGAAAGTATTTCGCCGCCATCATGACGCTTTGCCATGGGCTAATGTCATCACTCTCTGCACCAAAAAGAAAGACCGGGCAGGTGATCGACGCAATATCGATGGACTGGCCCGCCAATTCCATCGGCGAGTCGCCAACCAGGCGATTGTTGAGATACAGCTCTTCCAATATCCACAAAACAAGAGATGCAGGAGTGCGCGTTCCATCGCCTAGCCAGTGCAGGAGGGGGAAAGGCTTTCCACGCTGCCCCAAAACATAAGAATTCAGTACGCGCCCAAATAATAGATCATGAGGGCGTAAGCTTGCGAATGTTCTGAGCATGAGTTCAGCGGGAAGATAACCCATATCAGTCAATGGCTTTTTGATCGATTCAATACTGTCTTCGGACACAAAATGTCCAAGGGGCCCTGGATCTTGATAATCAAGAAGCGTAGTAAATAGGGACAACGAAGCGATACGATCCTCGCCGCGTGCGCGTAACCAAGCTGCAAGGATGGCTGCGATCACACCGCCGGCACAATATCCCATCACTTGGGTTTTGACCCTGGGTAGCATACGCTCAATTTGATCGAGAGCTGCAAGCGCACCGTCCAACACATAATGCGTCATTTCATACGGGGCGAGCATTTCGGTTGGGTTAACCCAACTGATCAAAAACACGGTGTGTCCTTGGTCAACAAGCCAACGCACCATCGAATATTCACCAGACAGGTCAAGAATATAAAAACGATTCACAAATGCGGGAATCAAAAGGATCGGGTTTTCATGAACCGTCGCTGTCGTCGGACGATATTGAATGAGCTGAAATAACTGATTCTCAAAAACGACATCACCGGGGGTGGCAGCGAGATTTTGACCCAATGAAAATGCATCAGGCCGAATCGTGTCAGGGAGCATCGCGCCAGCCAAGATATCTTGGCGCCAGTTCTCGAGCCCTTGCTCGACATTAATTTGACCCGACTCAATTGTGTTCCGTAGCTTGGCGATCAGATCATCAGTCGCCTGAACCTGCCGAATAAGCCAGAGAATTTGAGATCGATCGAATCCGTCGACCTCTGGAAATGACGAGGTCACCTCATCAAATAGTCGCGCCCAGGATGAATCGTTAGTTTCCGTATCAAGTAGTGCACGAAGGAGTTTGGGTAACAACTGCCCAGAGAATTCCCTAAAACGCTCGGGGTCTTCGACTGAGAGCGAAGTCAACAATCGCCCGAATTCATTGACTCCAGATGGTTCAAAGAAATTCAGAAGCTGACTTTCTGCATTCAGCCGCGAAAGCCATGCTTGAATCCATTCATGTTGTGAGGGGTCAAAGCCCTGTAATCCCTGCAACCAAAGCCTCTCAAACTTTTTGCGCTCGCATCAATTTGTGAGTATCGTTCGTAATAATAATTCACAAAAGCAGGCATTCCCATGCGTACACTGAAAAAATACCCCAATCGCCGTCTCTACGACACATCTCAAAGTTGCTACGTTACCATCGATAATGTCCGGGATTTAGTTTTGGGTCATGAACGCTTTCGTGTGGTTGATTCGAAATCTGGTGAAGACCTCACACGGTCGATCTTGTTACAGATCATCATGGAACAAGAAAATGACTCAGGTGAACACGTCCTGACTAACGAAGTACTCCAGCATCTCATCCGCTTTTATGGTTCAGGGATGCAAACCAATATGGCCCACTTCCTCGAGCAATCCATCTCATTTTTCTTAAACCAACAAGAGGCGATGCAGGATCAAGTCCGCACTGTGATGGGTGCAAACTCTCCAATTGGAATGTTCCAAAAGATGACCGAAGACAATATGAAGCTTTGGGAATCCATGTCGCAAACAATGCTTGGCAGAAAGCCTTCTACCAAAGACGAATAATTTTTTGGTGCAACGCACAAAAAAGTGTTGACGTTGCACTGCAACATGGTATCTTTCTCTCAAATCTTGTGCATCGCACAAAACCATTGAAAGGGGAATTACTATGTACGCAAAAATGATCGAAGACATGCAGGCTAACATGAAGCAAGCGTTTGACGTTAAATCATACGAAGTTGCAATGAAGCCGATGACTGACCTGTTCGAAGTAAACAAAGCAACTGTTGAAGCATTGGCTGAACAGCAGACTGCACTTGTTAAAGAACTCGTTGAAGGCGCGATGGAGCAAGCAAAAGCTCTTTCATCTGAAAAGGATATGGCTGCTGTTGTTGAATCACAGAAGTCTTACCTTCAGGGTCTTCAAGCTCGCCTGATCGACGCTGCTAAAGCTTCACAGGAAACTCTTGTAAAGAGCCGTGACGAAGCGACTAACATCGTTAAAGGTGCAATCGAGACAGCTACTAAGCACTAATCGCTGCGCTTCTCGAGAGAAAGAGGAACTTCGGTTCCTCTTTTTTTTTGCCAAAAACACCCTACCATTAGGGGAATAACACAAAGGATATTCCCCATGACAGAGTTCCGCGCTTTACGATTGCATCAAACAGATACGTCAGCTCCTGACGTCAAAATTGAACAACTGACAAAAAATGATTTATCAACCGGCAACGTCCTCATCGCCAACGAGTTCAGTTCTCTCAATTACAAAGATGCGCTCGCGGTCACAGGCAAGGGAAAAATCATCCGCGACTTCCCAATGATCCCAGGCATTGACGCTGCCGGCGTTGTTCTTGAGTCTGCTGATCCAAACTTCAATGAAGGAGAGCACGTCATACTGACGGGACATGGCGTTGGTGAAACACACACCGGAGGCATGTCAGAACAAGTCCGTGTGCCAGGATCCTATTTGGTCAAAACACCACAAGCACTCGACAGCCGGAAAGCAATGCAATTTGGCACAGGCGGGCTGACTGGAATGCTCTGCGTGCTCGCAGTCCTTGATTCAGGCCTGAAGCCAGCTGACGGACCGATCGCTGTCTCAGGTGCCGGTGGTGGTGTTGGCGGTATCGCAACGACTGTCCTATCCACCCTTGGGTATGAAGTGCACGCGATTACAGGCAGAGAATCAGAACACGCACGATTGAAAGACCTTGGTGCGACGGAAATCCTCAATCGCGCAGACTTTGCACGTGATCCTAAGCCGCTGGAAAGCACTCGCTTTGCCGGTGCGATCGATACTGTTGGTGGGCAAGTCCTTGCGACGCTCATTCCACAGATTATGTATAACGGTGTGATTGCAGCAACCGGTAATGCAGGTGGATTCCAGTTCTCCACTACTGTATTCCCATTCATTTTGAGAAATATTCGTTTGCAAGGTGTGGACTCGGTTCACGCACCAACAGAAATCAGAGAGCGCGCGTGGCAGTTACTGTCAGAGAACGTGACAACTGATCAGCTAGACGGCAGCACACGGACAATCGGTCTAGATCAAGTGCTCGACACTGCTGAGCAACTGATAAATAACGAAGTTTCAGGACGTATCTTGATCGACGTGCGCGCTTAATGCGCGCCGTCTAAGTGCTGTCGCAGTTCAGCCAGGCGACTTAATCGAATTTCCAATTCAGAATGCTTGGCATGACGCTCGGCTACCAAGCGCTCAACGTAATCTAAGACGTTCTTTTCAAGCTTCTTGCGGTTCAAGCGATTGATATTCGTGATGCCACCGGGATTCAAGACGTTCACTTCAAGCAATTTGTTACCGATCAAATCGAGTCCAACGAAATGCAAGCCATCTGCCATCAGTTGTGGACCAATTTTCCGGAGCAATTGATGTTGCTCATCTGACAAAGTCACTTTGTGTGCGGTCGCACCTGCCTGAATATTGGCTCGAATATCATCAGGCGACGGCTTTCTCTGATACGCACCTAAATATTCGCCACCAAGCATCAACACGCGTACGTCACCTTCTTGAGCAGCCTCTAAATACTCCTGCAGGATGACGTAATTACTTTGCCCATGGTTGGTATCGATATAGAAGTCCAACAGCGAGTTCAACGATCCCTGAGCCTTGGTTTCAAGCAAGATCACACCACGACCACCGGATCCATCCAGCGGTTTTAAAATCCAACGATCCCGATCCGACTCACGGATGATGCGCTTGAGATAATCCTTGTTCTTCGACACATAGGTTTCGGGCAAATACTCAGGTCCCACGGTATGGAAACTGGTTGTATAGATTTTGTTATTTGCTTTCCGAATCCCATCGACGTCATTCAACACGACGGTTTCCGCTTTGATTGAATCCAAAAAGTTCAACACAATTGGATCGAGCGGTGGATCACGACGAACAAAAATTGCATCCAACGAATGCAGCGGAAGCATCTTTTCAGTCAATTTCACTTTCTTATAGAAGCTCGGCACAGACTCAGATACTTTCCCCTCAACATTGATACGCCGGGCAAAGCCATAGGCCACGTTATCTCGAACGGTGAGGTTCCTTGGGTATATGATATAGGTTTGATGGCCGCGTGCGACCGACTCTCGAATCATCGCGAGGGTCGAACTTTTACCGGGAGTCATCTCGGTCCAATCAGCAACAACAAAAGCAATCCGCATGGAAACCTCCGCGGCAGGGGGAATTAAGCGGCGCTATGAATACAATCGATTGGTCGTCTCGGCAAGCGAAATATCACGTGAAGTCACACCTTTTGCATCATGTGACCACCAGTCCACACGCACAACACCCCAACTCACGGTGATTTCGGGGTGATGATCTGCAGCATCAGCAGCTTCACCAACACGCGAAGCGAACGCCATCGCCTGCGTGAAATCGTCAAATTGAAAGGTTCGAGTCAGCACGTAAACTCCATGCTTGAGTTCGCGACTCCAACCTTGAGGGGCGCGCTCCATCATCACCTCTCTGGTTAAAATTTGCCCAATTAGAACAGTAGTTTACCACGACCATCAATGGCTTCAAATGACTGCCGACACACTTGATGTCTCGACAGTCGATACGATCACCCGACGTTCTTTGCCAGGATTTTCTGAGCCCACTCCTGAGGCCCTGTCTGATGCACACTGGTTCCTTCTGAATCCACCGCAACCGTCACAGGCATATCTTCGACCACAAACTCGTGAATCGCTTCCATACCAAGATCTTCAAACGCAATAATACGCGATGACTTAATCGCTTGGGCGACTAGATATGCGGCGCCACCAACAGCCATCAAATAAGCAGCCTTATGCTTTTTAATGGCCTCAATGGCAACCGGTCCGCGTTCGGCCTTTCCGACCATTGCAAAGAGACCTGTTTGCTCCAACACTTGATCAGTGAACTTATCCATTCGCGTCGAGGTTGTCGGACCTGCTGGGCCAACGACTTCTTCACGAACAGGATCGACGGGACCGACGTAGTAAATCACTTTGCCCTTCAAATCGACTGGCAGTTCTTCGCCTTGATTCAACATATCGACAATCCGCTTATGCGCAGCGTCTCGACCCGTGAGCATCACACCATTCAATAACAATGTTTCACCAGGTTTCCACGACTTCACTTCATCATGCGTCAATGTGTCTAAGTTAACCCGTCGCGCACTTGGACCAACATCCCAAGTGATATCTGGCCAATCAGACAGCGACGGTGCCTTTTGAAGAGCTGGGCCTGATCCGTCCAGTACAAAATGCGCATGACGTGTCGCTGCACAGTTTGGGATCATCGCGACAGGTTTAGATGCTGCATGCGTTGGATAATCTTTAATTTTGATATCCAAGACAGTCGTTAACCCACCAAGTCCCTGAGCACCAATACCCAAGTTATTCACTGCCTCAAAGATTTCCAGACGCAGTTCTTCGGCACGAGTCTGAGGACCACGCGCTTTCAAGTCATGGATATCGATCGGATCCATTAATGACTCTTTTGCCATCACAGCCGCTTTCTCAGCGGTCCCGCCGATACCGATACCGAGCATACCTGGCGGACACCAACCCGCACCCATTGTCGGCACGGTTTTGACAACCCAATCGACGATAGAGTCTGATGGGTTCAACATCACCATCTTCGACTTGTTCTCAGAGCCACCACCCTTGGCCGCGACTTGGACGTCAACCGTATTCCCCTCGACGATTTCATAGTGAATCACAGCCGGCGTATTATCTTTTGTATTCTTCCGGGCACCATCTGGATCCTCGAGAATCGATGCACGCAAAACATTGTCAGGATGGGTGTAAGCGCGACGCACACCCTCATTGATCATGTCAGACACTGACATCGTCGCACCTTCCCAAGACACGTCCATCCCAACCTTAATGAAAACAGTGACGATCCCAGTATCCTGACACAGTGGACGACGCCCCATTGCAGACATCCGCGAGTTGATCAGAATTTGAGCCAATGCGTCCTTTGCAGCCGGCGATTCCTCGCGTTCGTAGGCCTCATTTACAGCCTGAATAAAATCCACCGGGTGGTAGTACGAAATAAATTGAAGTGCATCTGCGACGCTATCAATCAGATCATCCTGACGAATCACTGTCATTGGTTCATCATCCTTTGTTGTTGAGATGGGCTCTGAAGCCTACCAGAAGTACTTAAAAAACGTATGCTCATTAAGGCGTAAATCGATTCACTCAATGCAAAATCTGCACTTCATTCAGACTGTGCTCTGGTTTCTGGTACACTCGCGTTTTTAGTCAGTCTTGCCCTATGAGGCCACGAGGATTAATGCAAAACCAGTACAACCGAGATGAATTGCTCGCCTGCGCCCACGGTGAATTATTTGGCGAAGGAAATGCGAAACTGCCAGCGCCAAATATGTTGATGATGGATCGTATCGTCACGATCACTCAAGACGGCGGCCAGTTCGATAAAGGACACATGCTTGCCGAGCTAGACATCGATCCAAGTCTTTGGTTCTTTGATTGCCATTTCCCAGGCGATCCTGTCATGCCTGGCTGTCTCGGACTTGATGCGATGTGGCAGTTGGTTGGATTTTTCTTAGGTTGGAGTGGTCACCCTGGTAAAGGACGTGCTCTTGGCGTTGGTGAAGTGAAATTCACTGGACAGATCCTGCCAACGGCGAAAAAAGTGACCTATGAAATTGATATGAAGCGTGTGATTGCGCGCTCATTAGTGATGGGACTTGGTGATGGTGTCGTACGCGTCGATGGTCGCGCGATCTATCATGCGACAGATCTGAAAGTTGGCTTATTCACGTCGACTGACGGGTTCTAAACAACAACAATAAAACGCACGACAAGAAAGGAGTCGGTATGCGTAGAGTAGTGATTACAGGATTAGGGATTACGTCGTGCCTTGGTCTCGACGCGAAGTCAGTGACTGAAAGCTTGCGGCAAGGTCGCTCAGGGATTTCAGCAAACCCAACGTATGCTGAACTTGGCATGCGCAGTCAGGTTTCAGGATCAATCGATCTCGATCTTGCTGAACACATTGATCGTAAACTACTTCGGTTCATGGGTAGTGCGGCAGCTTACGCATATCTTTCACTACAACAAGCCATCGATGACGCTGGCCTTGAAGCGTCGGATATCAGCAATCCAAGAACAGGTTTGGTAATGGGTTCAGGTGGTGCATCATCGCAGAGCCAAGTCGAGGCGGCAGATATACTCAGAGAGCGCGGTGTAAAACGCGTCGGTCCTTACCGGGTCACGCAGACCATGGGCTCCACAGTCTCGGCGAATCTCGCGACCGCATTCCAAATCAAAGGCGTGAACTACTCCATGTCATCGGCGTGCTCAACAAGCTTGCATTGCATGGGTAACGCAATGGAGCAAATCCAGCTTGGCAAACAAGATATTGTTTTCGCAGGCGGCGGTGAGGAAGAGCACTGGACTCTGTCATGCTTGTTCGATGCGATGGGCGCGCTCTCTTCGAAGTACAACGACACGCCTGATAAGGCATCTCGAGCGTATGATGCAAACCGCGATGGTTTTGTGATCGCTGGCGGTGGCGGTGCTCTTGTGCTCGAAGAATATGAGCACGCAAAGACGCGCGGTGTAAAGATTTACGCTGAGATAGTCGGCTATGGCGCAACCAGTGATGGCGCTGATATGGTCGCCCCATCTGGAGAAGGTGCGATTCGCTGCATGCAACTTGCGACAGAAGGTGTTAAAGGCCCGATTGATTACATCAACGCGCACGGCACATCGACTCCCGCTGGTGACATCGTCGAACTTAACGCAATTAAAACTGTATTCGGTACAAATGCACCGGTCATTGGGTCAACAAAATCACTATCAGGTCATTCACTCGGTGCAGCGGGAGTCCAAGAAGCGATTTATTCAATCCTCATGATGCAGAATGATTTCATCGCCGCGTCAGCCAATATTGAAACTCTGGATCCGGGCGCTGAAGGGATGCCAATTGCACTTCAACGCATCGATCAACCGATCAATACGATCTTGTCGAACTCATTTGGATTTGGTGGAACAAATGCCTGCATGACGTTCCAGAAACTCAGTTGATGAAGCTCTATTCATCACCTCCCTCTCCTTTTGGACGAAAAGTAAAAATCACAGCCCACATCACTGGGCTGTTCGACCAAATTGAGGTGGTGAATATCGATGGAAATGACCCTCAAAGCGCTGCACTGAATCCAAATCCACTGAATAAGATCCCAGCGCTTCAATTGTCTTCCGGTGAATTGATCGTTGACTCAAAAGTCATCTGCGAACACCTCATCCGACAATCAGGCCGTTTTGAGCTCTTACTAGAGGGCGACCGCGTCCAACTGCTCAGCCGGGCTGCATTAGCCGATGGGATCACTGAAGCAGCACTCTTAATGGTTTACGAACGTCGCTTTCGTGAAGAGTCACAGATTAATTCGGATTGGTTGAATCGTCAGAATCAGAAGGTACTCGGTGGTCTTGAATGGTTTACCGACAACCTCACAGAAATTGCCACTACCCCAACCTTGGATCAAATCGGTCTGGCCGTCACGTTGGGTTATCTGGATTTCCGTTTCGCTGGTGAATGGAGAACGCGCTTTAATGATCTTGCCCTG
>RGHP01000221.1 GCA_010024125.1 Gammaproteobacteria bacterium
TACTTAGATGTTTCAGTTCAGAGCGTATGCCTCCTCGAAAGGATATCCCCTAAGGGATGGGTTGCCCCATTCGGATACCCACGGATCTAGGCTTCTATGCAGCTCCCCGTGGCTTTTCGCAGCTTTACACGTCCTTCTTCGCCTCTGCATGCCAAGGCATCCACCGTGTGCCCTTAATCACTTCAATTATAAGGCTTGCACAAACCGCCAAGACCCCAAAAGATCTCAACCAGCCGCACAAACCGCAGTAATTAGGTTCAATTGTGGCGTCAAGAATCCCTCGCAGGACCCTCAACTACCTCTGGCGCATATACCACGCACCCTCGCAGGCGCGCACTATACACTTCGTATTTACATTAGTTACTACTTCATTATGTCAAAGAACTCTCCAGTGGAGCTACGGGGATTCGAACCCCGGACCCCCTGCTTGCAAAGCAGGTGCTCTAGCCAGCTGAGCTATAGCCCCCACTCAGCCTCAAGGCTCCTGTGGGCTTGGGAGGACTTGAACCTCCGACCTCACGCTTATCAGGCGTGCGCTCTAACCACCTGAGCTACAAGCCCCGGTCGCGCACACACGCTCCGCGCGCATGCCCCTCCAGCTTAAACACAAAACAGATTGCTTGTAACGAGCCATACGTAAAGCGGCACTAGCCTCGCAGCTAGCAGACTCTCCGTGAAAGGAGGTGATCCAGCCGCACCTTCCGGTACGGCTACCTTGTTACGACTTAGCGCCAGTTACCAGGCTTACCCTAGGCAGCTGCCTCCCGAAGGTTAGCACGCCGACATCAGGTACTCCTGACTTCCATCGCTTGACGGGCGGTGTGTACAAGGCCCGGGAACGTATTCACCGCGCCATTGCTGATGCGCGATTACTAGCGATTCCAACTTCATGGAGTCGAGTTGCAGACTCCAATCCGAACTGAGATTGGTTTTATGGATTTGCGCCCCATCGCTGGGTGGCGACCCATTGTACCAACCATTGTAGCACGTGTGCAGCCCTGGACGTAAGGGCCATGATGACTTGACGTCGTCCCCACCTTCCTCACTACTTGCGTAGGCAGTCTGGCTAGAGTCCCCACCTTTACGTGCTGGTAACTAACCACAGGGGTTGCGCTCGTTGCGGGACTTAACCCAACACCTCACGGCACGAGCTGACGACAGCCATGCAGCACCTTCCATAGCGCCCCGAAGGGACCTACTGTTTCCAGTAGACATCACTGTGGATTTAGCCCAGGTAAGGTTCCTCGCGTTGCATCGAATTAAGCCACATGCTCCACCGCTTGTGCGGGCCCCCGTCAATTCCTTTGAGTTTCATCGTTGCCGACGTACTCCCCAGGTGGCATACTTAATGCGTTAACTGCAGCACTGGCCCTAAGGCCAACACCTAGTATGCATCGTTTACGGCGTGGACTACCAGGGTATCTAATCCTGTTCGCTCCCCACGCTTTCGTGCCTCAGCGTCAGTTGCAGACCAGCAGGCCGCCTTCGCCACTGATGTTCTTCGTGATATCTAAGCATTTCACCGCTACACCACGAATTCCACCTGCCTCTTCTGCACTCAAGAAACCCAGTATCCAAGGCCATTTTACCGTTAAGCGGCAAGATTTCACCCCAGACTTAGGCTCCCGCCTACGCACCCTTTACACCCAATGATTCCGGACAACGCTTGCACCCTCCGTATTACCGCGGCTGCTGGCACGGAGTTAGCCGGTGCTTATTCACTAGGTACCGTCACAGAAGATCAAAACCCTCTCGTTCTTCCCTAGTAAAAGCCGTTTACAACCCATAGGGCCGTCATCCGGCACGCGGCGTGGCTGCGTCAGGCTTTCGCCCATTGCGCAAGATTCCTCACTGCTGCCTCCCGTAGGAGTCTGGGCCGTGTCTCAGTCCCAGTGTGGGGGATCATCCTCTCAGACCCCCTAGCTATCATCGCCTTGGTAAGCCGTTACCTTACCAACTAGCTAATAGCACGCAGACCCATCTATAGCCGGCCGAAACCTTTAACAACTATGGCCATGCGGCCCCGCTGCATTATGCGGTATTAGCACCACTTTCGCAGTGTTATCCCCCAGCTATAGGCAGGTTATCTACGCGTTACTCACCCGTCCGCCAGTCTCCAGTAAAAGCAAGCTTTCACCTTCTCCTTCGACTTGCATGTGTTAAGCCCGCCGCCAGCGTTCGTCCTGAGCCAGGATCAAACTCTCCATTGTAAATAATAATATATACTCTTCGAGTCCAACCCTACGCCCTGATCATTCAAAAGAATATCAAGTTCTAGCTCGCACAAACAATCTGTTTTATGCTCAATATGTGAAAGAACATGTTGCCTTAAGACAAAAAAAGCTGATTAAATCTTGAAGATTTAATCAGCAAATTCTTTCGTCGAAAGGACTATAAATTTACGACGAAGAAGAGCACTATACCAAATTTAATTTCACTTTTTTTCTGTAAAGGTATTGGGGCGTATAGAATAGATAGCGCTAACTAGCCTATTCGATTTTATCTTCATCGTAATTTTTCAGCAAACGAACACCTAAGTACATTAGTGGGGTATCGAACAAAGCAAAAAAGAACTTAAACAGATAGGAATTGAGAATGAGTATAATAACAGAACCCACATTATCAATTGCATCACCCAGGTTACC
>RGHP01000222.1 GCA_010024125.1 Gammaproteobacteria bacterium
CCTTATGCAGCCATCCAACGCGGATTGTTGACTGTCGGTAAAGAAGGTAAGAAAAATATCTTCTCAGGCCGAGTTCTCGAAATTGAAGGCCTTCCAACATTAACCGTTGAGCAAGCATTCGAGTTATCAGACGCATCTGCTGAGCGTTCAGCCGGTGGTTGTACGATCAAGTTGGATGAAGCGCCAATTCGTGAATATCTCGAGTCAAACATCACTCTCTTGAAGTGGATGATTGCTGACGGTTACGGTGATGCACGCACAATCGCACGCCGCATCAAAGCGATGAAAGCATGGCTTGAGAACCCAGAGCTCTTGGAAGCCGATGCTGATGCTGAATACGCTGAAATCATCGAAATCGATCTCAATGAAATCAAAGAGCCATTACTCGCTTGTCCAAACGACCCAGATGATGTGAAACCACTGTCTGAAGTTCAGGGCACTGGTATTGATGAAGTCTTTATCGGATCGTGTATGACCAACATTGGTCACTACCGTGCCGCTGGTGAACTTCTGAAGAAAGCTGGCTCGATTCCAACACGTTTGTGGATTGCTCCACCAACACGGATGGATGAGCACCAGTTGATGGAAGAAGGGTATTACTCAATCTACGGCAAAGCCGGTGCACGCACTGAAATGCCAGGATGCTCGCTCTGTATGGGTAACCAAGCACGCGTTGCTGATAACACGACTGTTGTTTCAACATCAACGCGTAACTTCCCGAACCGTCTTGGTACGGGCGCCAATGTGTACTTGGCAAGTGCTGAGTTAGCAGCTGTTGCATCAATTATAGGCAAACTGCCAACTATTGCTGAGTACATGGAGTTTGCCAAAGACATCGATTCAATGGCTGACAATATCTACCGTTACATGAACTTCCATCAGATTGCCGAATTCCAGGCAAAAGCGAAGGAAGCGAATATTCCTGTGACAGAGATCGCATAAACGCTATCAACAAAAAACCCCGGCACCTTAGGGTGTCGGGGTTTTTTGTGCCTAAAACTTGAGTGTTTTAAACGTCGAGTGCGATAGGTGACACCACAATTCCATTGTTATCACATGCAATGAAGTCACCTGGGTGAATTGTTACACCAGCAAAGGTCACAGCGACATCAACCTCACCAATCCCTTTCTTTTCAGTCTTCATCGGATTTGTAGCAAGTGCTTGAACACCAAGATCCATCGCGCCGAGTTCATCCACATCACGAATCGAGCCATAAATCACAAAACCAGCCCAGCCATTAGCGAGTGCTTTCGCGGCAGTCATATCGCCAAGTAGTGCACGTCGAAGCGATCCACCACCATCAATCACCATGACACGGCTGTGGCCTGGTTTACCCGCCAACTCGACTACTTTGGAGTTGTCTTCAAAACATTTGACTGTGACAACTTCACCATAGAACCGCTCACGACCACCATAGTTAGTGAATAAAGGCTCGAGGACGGAGATTCCGCCCTCATAAGCATCAAACAAATCCGGCGTGGATTTCATTACTTGTTATCCTGCGCATCAGCCAAGAAGAACCATGTCTCCAAGACTGTATCTGGGTTCAATGACACGGAGTCAATACCCTGCTCCATTAACCAGAAGGCAAGATCTGGATGATCCGACGGTCCCTGTCCGCAAATACCGATGTATTTACCGGCCTTATTACATGCAGCGATCGCACGAGATAATAAGAATTTTACAGCTGGATTACGCTCATCGAACGCATCTGCAATGATTCCAGAATCGCGATCAAGACCGAGCGTTAACTGCGTTAGGTCGTTTGAGCCAATTGAGAACCCGTCGAAATACTCAAGGAACTCATCAGCCAAAACAGCATTCGATGGAAGCTCACACATCATGATCACTTCAAGACCGTTCTTACCGCGCTCGAGACCATTTTCTTTCAACAGCTCGATCACAGCCGCAGCCTCATCCAAAGTTCTTACAAACGGAACCATGATGGCAACGTTGGTCAGACCCATCTCATCACGCACCTTCTTCAGGGCACGACATTCGAACTCAAAACATGGACGGAATGACTCCGAAATGTAACGAGACGCTCCGCGGAATCCGAGCATTGGATTCTCTTCTTCTGGCTCGTACAACGGTCCACCAACCAGGTTGCGATATTCATTTGATTTGAAGTCTGACAAACGAACGATCACACGCTCAGGTGCAAAAGAGGCTCCGAGCGTTGCAATACCCTCGACCAGTTTTTCAACATAAAAATCTGTCGGGCTTGCATAGCCGCCAATTCGCTCAGCAATCTCTTCTTTGAGGTCCGCTGGCAATGTGTCGTAATCCATCAGCGCGCGCGGATGCACACCAATCATTCGGTTAATGATGAATTCCAAACGCGCCAAACCAATCCCTGCATGCGGGAGTCGCTGGAAATCGAACGCACGATCAGGATTACCGACATTCATCATAATCTTGAACGGGAGTTCTGGCATCGCATCAACGCTTGTTACGCGGTGGTCGTACTTCAAGATACCAGCATAAATATAGCCGGTATCACCTTCCGCACAACTGACAGTCACATCAACTCCGGTCGAGAGTAATTCAGTCGCATCACCACAACCAACGACGGCAGGGATCCCTAATTCGCGAGCAATAATTGCAGCGTGGCACGTACGGCCACCACGATTGGTAAC
>RGHP01000223.1 GCA_010024125.1 Gammaproteobacteria bacterium
GCTTTCAGTCGTTGTCTGAATAGAAATGTCAGTTGGTTGATCAATCTGATAACGGTCTTGTTCTGCTTTATAGACAGGTCGACCGGCTGAAGAAGCGTCTGGCCCATCTGTGCCGACTAATCCACTCTGAGCAACATAGGTGCGGTCTTGTGTGTCAATTAAAGCAATTGCTTTTTCAGGGTTTTTTAATGTGACAGGAAACTCTTTGAGTAGAACTTGAGTGATATCGCCACCTGTTAGTGCAATCGTAATATCACTGATGGGTGTACTAACGACAATGTGGTCACCGGTTGTATTTGATTCGAGTGGAGCAGCCGGTGCTTGTGTCAGTCCACTACCTGAAGGAATTTCGTTAGCCACGGGCGCTTGAGAATTTGCCGCCTGAGCCGCAGCAGGAGCCTGCGAGACCTCGTCAACCGTTTCTGTGTAATGGTTCCACTGAAGGAAAAGCACGTAAGTCAATATGCCTAGAATTGCAAGAAGGCCGGTGCGTTGAATATCCATTAATGTTGTCTCGTTTTTCCTTTGTATTCAGGGACCGGATCATATCCGCCAGGATGGCCAGGATGACATTTACCGATTCGTTTTATTCCCAACCATAAGCCTTTGATTGAGCCATGCGTTTCGATGGCCTCTATCATATATGCCGAACAAGTTGGTTGAAACCGGCATGATGGTGGAATTAATGGGGACACAAAGTACCGGTAGAAACGGATTACCGCAATTGCTAACCCGCCAAAAACACCATTATTCCGCATCAATATTCTCGAGTCGTTTGAATAGTTTGGTAAACGCCCGAGAGAGCTCTTCTTGGAACAGCGGTGACCTCAGGCTGTCTGGTACCTGTCTTGCAATGACGACGATATCACTATGAGGAGTCGACCTCTGTGAGCGAAGATATTCTCGTATGACGCGCCGAAACCGATTGCGATCGACAGCTCTCCGAATCTTTTTCTTTGAGGTGACGAAGCCAATGCGGTGAGCAGAGGCATTGCGATTTAATTTTGCTAAAACTAAAAAGTCCCGATTGCTAGCTTTAGCATCGGGACTTTCGAATACAGCGTCAAAATCGCTACGCGACGGTAATGAAACAACCGTCATGCGAGGACCTTCTTAAGCAGATAGGCGCTTGCGCCCTTTAGCACGTCGACGAGCGATGATCTGACGACCGCTTTTAGTAGCCATACGTGCACGGAAACCGTGATTTCGAGCGCGCTTGAGAACGCTTGGCTGAAACGTACGTTTCATGACTCTATTCCTATCAATTCAAATTTACGGGGCGCGAAGTGTACCGAAAGTATAGCGAGATTCAAAGAAATTTTGATGCGTTACGAGGAATATTGGTGGTTTTGATGTGCAATTAGTGCCCAAATTACCCCTGTGGATAATATGCATTTGTGAGGGTTAATACATGAATTATTTAGGGTTTATTGGGTGGTATGCGAGGAAATGACTAACTTATCCACAAATTGATCCAAAAACATTTATTCCTCGTAAAATCATTGGTTTAGCAAATAGTTGGGCCCGTGCTATTGACCAAGAGGGGATAGATTGTGCATAACTTATCCCCGTCAAGGAGATAATAATTAATGAATTGGGACGTGTGTGTTGAACAGCTCGCGGCAGAGTTAACTGCAGAGCAGCTGAATACATGGATTAAACCGCTGCAAGTTGAAGAGAGTGCGCAGGCGATCTATCTTTTTGCGCCAAACCGGTTTGTTAAAGATTGGGTCGCAGATCGTTACCTTGATCGAATCCAGTCGTTTTATTCTCAGCATGTTGGCGGAACATTTCACGTGTCGGTTCGCGTGGGCTCATCTGCTAGCGATTCATCGCAAGTTCAGATGAAGAGTCCGGTACCAAATCGGCCGGCATCTGCTCGACAACAACCGGATTCTAGTCCAAATGATGTGCAGGAGCGTGAGCCAGCCGTTGTTGAGGGGTCGATTAAACACAGTAATCGACTGAACTCGGATTTCCGATTCAATAATTTCGTTGAGGGTAAATCAAATCAGCTAGCCAGGGCTGCTGCTCAACGCGTATCGGAGAAGCCGGGGTCAGAATACAATCCCCTGTTTTTGTATGGTGACACGGGGTTAGGTAAAACCCATCTGATGCACGCCGTCGGTAACCAAATCCGTGCACAAAATCCGAATGCAAAAATCATCTATGTGCATTCAGAGCGTTTCGTTGCTGATATGGTTAAAGCCCTCCAGCTGAATGCGATTGCTGATTTCAAACGGGTATATCGAAATGTCGATGCGTTGTTAATCGACGATATCCAGTTTTTTGCTGGCAAAGAAAAATCTCAAGAAGAGTTCTTTCATACCTTTAATAGCCTTTTAGAGGGCGGGCAACAGATTATCCTGACTTCGGATCGGTATCCAAAAGAAATCGATAACATGGAAGATCGATTGAAATCCCGGTTCGGGTGGGGCTTGACGGTAAGGCTTGAGCCGCCAGAGCTTGAGACGCGAGTGGCTATTTTGATCAACAAGGCTCAAGAAGCTGGTGTCGAGTTAAAGCGTGATTGTGCATTTTTCATAGCACAAAAAGTCAGAAGTAACGTTCGGGATCTTG
>RGHP01000224.1 GCA_010024125.1 Gammaproteobacteria bacterium
TTGTCAGTCTTCTCCTATCGAAAACAATGGCGAAGATGGGGACAGGTACGCAAATCATTGCGACGCCAAGGAATGCGGATGAGCAATGGCTTGTTGAAACCGTGGCCGAACTCGCCAAAGATGCAGGAATCGGAATGCCTGAAGTTGGGATCTTCCAAAGCCAAACCAGTAATGCATTCGCAACTGGATGGGACCGAAATAACGCACTTGTGGCTGTTAGCACAGGCCTACTGAGCCGGTTCAGTCGTGATGAAGCGCGCGCTGTCATGGCACACGAAATCGGTCACGTGGCGAACGGCGATATGGTGACCCTGGCGTTGATCCAAGGCGTTGTAAACACCTTTGTGATGTTTTTCTCTCGCATCATCGGCCACACCATTGATCGTGCTGTCTTCAAGACCGAGCGTGGTCATGGACCCGCGTTTTACATCACAACCTTTGTCGCTGAAATCATCTTGGGTGTTCTTGCGTCGATGATTGTGTTTTGGTTCTCACGTCAGCGCGAATTCAGGGCAGATGCAGCTGGCGCACAGTTAGCTGGCGCTCCAGCGATGATTGGCGCATTGGAACGACTGAGAGCAGAGCAAGGTGCTCCATCTGAATTGCCAGATACGATGGTTGCATTTGGAATTCGGACAGGCGGTAACACCATGATGCGGCTCTTTATGACACATCCACCGCTTGAAGAGCGCATTGCCGCGCTCAAAGCTCGCTAATCAATATTAGCGAGTGAGCGCGGAGAAGCCGCGCTCACAGTCCTGGATTAGATCGTCAACGGATTCGAGTCCAACAGCGATTCGAATCATATTTTCAGAAATCCCCATCAACTGGCGATCAGCCTCATCGAGACGACCATGAGTACTCGTGCCAGGATGGCACACTGTGGTTTTGACATCACCGAGATTCGCTGTCAGCGACATCAGGCAAGTCGCATTCAAAAATGACCAGGCATCCTCACGAGAACCATTCTTCAGCGTAAAACTTAATACACCACCACCCGCTTTCATTTGCCGATCAATCAACTGCTTCTGCGGATGCGACTCTAAACCGGCATAGTTGACCCGTTCGACTTGCGGTTGCTGCTCAAGCCACTGCGCGAGCTCAAGCGCATTATCGCTGTGGGCCTTCATACGAATATCGAGCGTTTCCAACCCTTTCAAAAAGACCCACGCATTAAACGCGCTCATCGTGACACCGCCTGAGCGAATGAACGAAGTCACAGGTTCTACAAGATCCGCTCGACCGAGTACGGCACCGCCAAGAACCCGACCCTGGCCATCCAAATATTTTGTCGCGGAATGGATCACAAGATCAGCGCCTAGAGCCAACGGTTTTTGCAAGACAGGCGTCATGAAGCAGTTATCAACCACAAATAAACACCCATGCGTACGGCACAGATTTGATAACGCTTGAATATCAACAATCTCAATCGTGGGATTCGATGGTGTCTCACAATAAGCGAGTTTGGCAGGACGTGACAGCGCACGCTCCCATGCACCCAAATCCGTTGGAGACAGTAGTTCAATCTCAAGCCCATATTTGATGAAAAAGTTTTTCACCAAATTCAAAGTCGCACCGAACACGCCCGTTGACATCAACACTCTGTCACCAGCCTGACAATGAGCCATCAATGTCGACAGTATCGCTCCCATGCCTGACGCTGTGGCTTCGCATGCTTCAGCACCCTCGAGGATCGCTAAACGCTTACAAAAGCCATCCACCGTCGGGTTATCGACTCGGGCGTAAATTGAGAGTCCTGAGTTATTAACAAAGGCATCCGCCATGGTCGCCGCATCGGGAAACACAAAGCTCGAGGTCGTAAAGATGGGCTCAGAATGCTCACGTTCTGGTGTCCGATCTAAACCAACCCGAATGGCTTGAGTTTCTTCAGACAGTTGCGAAACAAGCGCTGCAAGTCGCCGGTCACGATCCATCATGACGCATCTGCCCGGAGATCTAAACAAGCATCCTCCGAGTCTGCTTGCGCCTCTTTTTTGGCTCCATCGTTGCGTTTTTTCGCAAGTGCTGCCAAATACGCATCATCAACCTCTTTGGTGATATAGCAGGCTGAAAACACTGAATCCTCAAATGATTTCAGATCGGGATTCAATTCGCGGACCGCATCAACCAGATCATCAAGGTCCTGATATATCAGTCCATCAGCGCCAATCAGCTGATTAATCTCTTGCGCACTTCGACCATGCGCAATCAGCTCACTCGCCGCGGGCATGTCGATTCCATATACGTTTGGAGAGACAACAGCAGGCGCTGCTGAGGCAAAGTAGACTTTTTTCGCACCGGCGTCACGAGCCATATCAACAATTTGATGACATGTTGTTCCCCGTACGATTGAGTCATCCACGAGCAAGACGTTACGTCCTTTAAATTCCTGAACAACTGGATTCAGCTTCTGACGAACAGATTTTTGGCGTTCGGTCTGACCTGGCATGATAAAGGTCCGGCCGATGTAGCGATTTTTGATGAAGCCTTCTCGGAATAGAACACCCAATTTCTGAGCGACTTCCAGAGCACTCGTGCGGCTCGTATCTGGAATCGGAATCACGACATCGATGTCGTG
>RGHP01000225.1 GCA_010024125.1 Gammaproteobacteria bacterium
CAAAGCGTTTGCAATGGCCAGCAGCAAGCCGTCAGCCGTTGACATCGCAGCTGCCAGACCACCAGCAGCAACCAATCCTGAGATCACATAAGGAAGACCTGCAATCTCTGGCGTTGCCAGAACCACAATATCACCCTTCATGAAAAACTCGTTGATCTGCAGGATACCGTCACCGTTACCGTCAAAGACTTTCAAAAACCCGACTTGCGACCATTTCTGCACCCACTCAAGTGAGTTCACATCAGCGATAGATTTGCCAATGATGCCAGTTGCAAGGTTCGGATCAAGCAGTGAAAGCTTGGTGAACGTAGCCAGAGCTGGTGCCGTCAGATACAACAAGCAAATGAATACAAGCGACCAACCAACTGACTGTCTGGCGGCTCTTACAGATGATGTTGTGAAATAACGCATCAACACATGTGGAAGTGACGCTGTACCTGCCATCATACAAATGACCAAGGTCAGAAACTTCCATTTTGCCATCAATGTATCGCTGGCATCATTGATACCGACTGTGAGCGCCGCAAGACCGCCGGCAGCAGCCTGCGCCTCAGGCGTCGGTTTCAAGGCACCAACATTATGCAAGGCTTCGAGTTCTTGAACCCGAAGAACCGCATCAAATTGTGACAAATGAGGTATCAGACCATAATCGAATTTGTTCGACATCCAGAACACTGGCAACAAATAGGCAATGATCAAAACGATATATTGCGCAACCTGTGTCCAAGTAACCGCCTTCATTCCGCCAAGCATCGAGCAGAACAGGATACCGGCAAGACCGATCCAGACTGCCACCGTAAACGGAATATTCAGCGCACGCGATGCCACGATGCCAGTTCCGGTGATTTGCGCTGTCACATAGGTGAAAGACGCGACCACAAGAATAACAACCGCACAAAAACGCGCGAGATTACCGCCATAACGAGTGCCGATGAAATCAGGCACTGTATAACAACCAAATTTGCGCAAATACGGCGCTAAAAGGCTTGCCACCAGCACATAGCCACCAGTCCATCCGACAAGGAACGCCATATAAGGGTAACCCTTTAGATAGATACCGCCAGCCATCGCAATAAACGAAGCTCCCGACATCCAGTCGGCAGCTGTTGCCATACCGTTAAAGACCGCCGGCACCTCTCGTCCGGCGACGTAATATTCGCTAGACTCCATGGTTCGAGATAACACACCGATCAGGGCGTAGATGAAAATGGTAAATCCGACGAACATCCAGCCAATTGCATCCGCGCTGACGCCTGCTTGTTCAAGGATTGCCATGAGGATTACAAAGCCAAGGAATCCAAGTGTATAGATACCGTAAACTTTGCTGAGATTATTAATGAACCCTCCTTCAAGTTTCATAGCAAACCTCCTAATCTTCAGCGACACCAAACTCTTCGTCCAGTTTGTTTTGTTTATTTACAAACCAGAAAATGAGAATGGCAAAAGCAAGTTGCGAGCCCTGGCCAGCCATGTAGTAACCGCCAGGGAATGACCCAGCTGCGCCGTTTAACGCACCGCCAAACCAATGAACAACAAAAGAGAAAAATACCCAGATCGCTAGAGTCTTGACCAACAAACTCTTGGTCCTCTCCCAGTGCCCGGTTGATTGACTGCTCATAACAGTTTCCTCCGATAATCGTGACCAGCCTCTCCAAACTGCTCACTTCCCCTCAGCCCAGCCTCTGACCCGCTTAACGCAAGCCCGATACCTGAACCACCTCAATGCCGAATTTTGTTATTATTTTGATCACGACATCACTCGCACCAGATGTTAATGAGAATGAAACAAATGACAACCAAATTCCGCGACAGTGGTGTAATCGCCCATGATATCAATTCTAAAATCAATGCTGCGCACAATCGGACTCTTGAGCGACCCACCAGTTGAGACACGCCAACAACTTATTGATTTCATTGACACCAGAGCTGCCTATGTCTCGCAGGTTACGCTCTACACCTATGTAAAAGCGCGCGCCGGTACACAGTACCCAAAGCTATTCCAAAATACCGATTTCTTGACATCTCTGCGCATCGCGCGCTGGCATATTTACGGTGCTGCTATCTGTGATCTTAGCCTTTTTGCCGTTGCACAGCTAAAACGCGGTGGCGGGTTAAACAAACAAAAGGCAAGCGATTTAGTCGCTGAATTGCTGGATGGTATTTTGCTTGACTACCAACAGGACGATATCGATCCAAACCTGTTTGCAGCAATGGGTGACAAGGGCAAACAGCGAGCCGCCTTTGCCGATTGGGATCTTATTGCCGATGGAGCGGCTGCGTTCCAGTCAAGCTCGGATGCAGTGTTTCGTTGGGCACCGATTGCCGATGAGTTAAAAAATGATGATGAGGAAATTGTGCGCAATTCAATTCACCTGCGCTGGATTGGCGTTCGCCGCGATTTGAAGGCCTTGATAAAACCAGACCTCGTTCTGGCCGATTGGCAAAGGGCTGGACGAGGATATCCACCGTCGATTTAATTACGCGACCGGCGGCATTTCGCGCAAGATAGCGCCTTCGAGTTAATCAACGTGTGTGTTTAAATCGGCCTATGAGTTTGTCTTAAGTTATGGATTCACCG
>RGHP01000226.1 GCA_010024125.1 Gammaproteobacteria bacterium
TCCCCTGAATAGGTCACATTACCTGTACGCCACATCGCGCCAATGCCAAGCATATGCGCTGCGGTCACAATCAACTGCGCAGCACAACCAGCTGTCACCAGTTGCTCACTTTCAGGAATTTTTTCATTATCGTTAGGACAGAAAATGACTGATAGAAGCGTTGGCGCGCGCAACGCTTTATTTTTAGCCGCCTCAATGGCCTCTTCAGAGACATCCACAAGATCGCCATGCAGATAGTCACTCATGGCTTCGCCCAACCGCTCTCTCGCCTTTCCTTCAAGCAAGATAAAGCGATAGGGTTTCAGGCGGCCATGATCACAGGCTCTGAGACCTGCTCGCAGGATCATGTCCAACTCTTCAGCGCTAACACCTGGCTCTACGACCCGCGGAACGGACACGCGGGACAGTAACGCGTCGATCGGCGACATACTCTGTCCTCTTATGTGATTTTTGCTAACGTTAGTGCCGAGCAAGCCTTGGTGGCAAGAATTTAATTGGCGCCATCGATCGAACTGGATTGATATCGAGTCCACCGCGACGAACAAATCCTGCCCAAACAACAAGTTCCGTTGGTTTCAGGCAGCTCAACAAATCTTGATAAATTCTCTCAATACACGCTTCATGAAAGCCTGTGTGGTTTCTGTAAGAGACCAAATACGCGAGCAATGATTCGGGAAATAGCTTCACAGGCGCTTTATATTTCACGACCACAGTGGCCCAATCCGGCTGGCTTGTCACCGGGCAATTCGAGCGAAAAATATGACTATGGAACCGTTCCGCACCGGGCTGGTTCGGATCGGTTTGCAACAGGAGGGGATCTGGCTCATACACTGCCAGATCGACAGGCAAATCATCAATACAGACCCCTTTCGGAGCCTCAACAACGAACCGTGGATCATCCACTGAATACAGCGAAAATTCAGGGCGAACTCCGAGGACTGTCTGAAGATCATCACAAATCCTCGAAACGAGCTCTGATTCACTATGAATTCGCTCATTTGCAAAACTATTGAGATAGAGCTTCAGGGATTTTGACTCAACCAAATTAGGGCTATTTGCAGGAACCACCAACTGGCCGATCCGCATTACAGGTTTCCCATTAGCATTCAGCCAAGAGACTTCCCAACAATTCCAAAGGTCATGCCCCTCAAACAATGCGGCATCAATGTCTTCAACACCGCGCGCAAGCATGCGAGACACGCCAACCAACAGTGACGGATCATACTGATCCGGCTGCTTTGAGCTTTGCCCAAGCGGTAACTGACTCTGTATCCCCTCGAGCCCTGTCTGGTTCATTACGAGCGCACTCCAGCCCCATTTGCGAGCAATCGAACAGCAATCACATACGCCACCGCTGTCATTGAGAGAAGAATCCCATAGGCCCAACCCAGAGAAATGTCAGACACACCAAGGATTCCGTATCGGAAAGCATTCACGACGTACAAAATAGGATTGAGTTGTGCCACACCTGCCCAGAAATCCGGCAACAAATCGATACTGAAGAACACACCTCCCAAATAGGTAAGTGGCGTTAGTACGAAGGTCGGCACAATGCTCACATCATCAAATCGCTTGGCATACACCCCGTTGATGAATCCAAGCAGCGAAAACAGAACTGCTGTCAGCAACGTAATTGAGACCACAGCCAGGACGTTGTGAATCGCCAAATGCGTAAAAAACATCGACAAGATGGTCACGATGATCCCAACAGACACCGCACGCGCGACGCCACCTGTGACATACCCCAACAGAATGGTTTGATTCGAAATCGGAGAGACCAACATTTCTTCAATAAACCGGCCAAATTTAGAGCCAAAAAATGAGCTCGAGACATTCGCATATGAGTTCGTAATAACACTCATCATGATAAGACCAGGAACGATATAGGCCATGTAATCAAAACCGCCCATGTCGCCGATACGTCGACCAATCAAACTGCCAAAAATGATGAAATACAACGTCATCGTAATTGCAGGCGGAATCATGGTCTGCACCCAAATCCGGGTAAAACGGCGCACTTCCGTTCGCACGATCGTCTGATAGGCTACCCAATTTGGATTCCCAAAATCGGTCGCTTTGTCTTCGTAATTAGCCAGACTCATTGAGCACCTCCTGATGTCATGGAGACAAACAGCTCCTCCAAGCGGTTTGTTTTAGTTCGCATCGAGACCACCGAAACATTGTGCGCTGATAGCGATGCGAACACCTCATTGAGCGACTGACCTTTATCTACTTCAACCTCTAGCGTCATCGAATCCGCAAGAACGCACTCATAGCCTTCGATCACTGGAACTGCATCGATTGGCGATGCGAGATCACAGACAAAAGTGACCGTGTGTAAGGTCGACAACAAATCCCGCGTTGAAGAGTTTGCGATAATCTCACCATGATTGATGATCGAGACATTTCGACATAAAGCCTCAGCCTCTTCCAAATAGTGAGTCGTGAGAATGATCGTTGTGCCCTGATGATTAATCTCTGTTAAGAAATCCCACATACCGCGTCGAAGCTCGATATCCA
>RGHP01000227.1 GCA_010024125.1 Gammaproteobacteria bacterium
ATGGCAATATCACGTCGATGGCTGTACGTCCCGGTTCGGATTCGACTTCAATCCAGCCATGATGCCGTGAAATAATGGTTTGGGTGATTGATAGCCCGATGCCTGAGCCTTGTGCTCGTCCTGATACCATCGGGAAGAAGATTCGGTCTTTGAGATCATCGGGAATTCCAGGACCATTATCTTGAATACGAAGACGGATTGCAGCGCTTACTAAGCCCGTTTCTGGGTCATGTTTTCTGATGGCTCGTGTAATAAATATAATTTCAGGATTGGTGGTATTACCTTCTGTTAGTGCTTGAGCAGAATTCCTGGCTATATTGATGATTGCCTGCGTAAGCTGTTCTTCATCTGCTAGGATTTCTGGGAGACTCGGATCATAATCGTGGGCAATAAAATATGCTCCCCCAATCTCAGCACTGATAAGCGCCCTACAGTGTTCTAAAACTCTGTGGATATTTGTGGTTTGAAATTTCTCTTGCTGGTAAGGCCCAATCAACCTGTCAACAAGATTGGTAAGCCGATTGGCTTCGAAAATGATTATCTGCAAATATTCCTGAAAAATGGAAGCGTCCGCTTCTTTGGCCATCAACTGTGCAGCACCTTTAATGCCTCCTAACGGATTCTTCACTTCGTGGGCTAAACCTCTAAGAATTTTTTTTAAATTATTCTCATCGGTCGCGTATTTCGAATCTCTGGCAATTTTCAATAAGTTATCGACCTGAGAAAATTCGATCATCAAAAATGGCCTCACCGCTGTAGCCAACGATTTAGCGTTAGTAGTTTCTGGGATTTGACTGAAGGATGCGTCGACAGTCGCTAAATCACTGTGACGTCCTAACTTCAATTCCCTGATTGTAAAGGGGTGGCCAAACCTTAGACAGGCTTCGAGGGCCTCCAAATATTGTTCGTCAGACTTATTAACGATCCAAGTATCAAAAGATTTTCCGATTACCTGAGATCTGGTTGTACCCAAGATTTGAAGCGCTGAATCATTTGCCCACGTTACTTCTAGTGACTGATTTAGAAGTAAAACGCCGGTGGCTAAGTTCTCCTGAAGTATTGTCGGGATCATAAAATGGGCCGAGATAATTTCTCGGCCCGCCTCATTTACACGCTGTAGTACATACCGAATTCGACCGGGTGAGTGGTCATATTCAAGCGTTCGACTTCTTCTCGCTTCAGAGCGATGTATCCATCGATCATGTCGTCAGTGAAGACGCCACCTGCGGTCAGGAAGCCTCGGTCTGCGTCGAGAGCATCCAGCGCCTGTTCCAAGCTCGAGCAAACCGTTGGAATAGCAAGGGCTTCCTCTTCAGGAAGATCATATAAATCCTTGCTAGCAGCCTCACCTGGATGAATTTTGTTCTGAATACCGTCAAGGCCAGCCATTAGCATTGCAGAGAATGCCAAGTATGGGTTCGCTGTTGGATCCGGGAACCGAACCTCGATACGGCGACCTTTCGCGCTTGAAACGTAAGGAATACGAATCGATGCAGAACGGTTACGCGCTGAATATGCGAGCATGACCGGCGCTTCGAAGCCAGGAACCAAACGCTTGTATGAGTTTGTTGACGCATTTGCGAAGGCGTTGATGGCTCGCGCATGCTTGATGATACCGCCGATGTAGAATAGCGCTTCGTCCGATAATCCCGCGTATCCATTACCTGCGAACAAGTTCTGACCGTCTTTCCAGATCGACTGATGGCAATGCATACCTGATCCGTTATCGCCAACAAGCGGCTTCGGCATGAAGGTCGAAGTCTTGCCGTAAGCATGCGCCACATTGTGGACCACGTACTTGAGGATTTGCACCTCATCCGCTTTTTTGACCAGAGTGTTAAATTTTACACCAATTTCATTCTGACAGGCTGTGGCTACTTCGTGATGATGAACTTCTACCTCGAGACCCATGGCTTCCATGGTCTCGCACATAGCTGTTCTTAAATCCATTGCCGAGTCGATTGGGGGCACGGGGAAGTAGCCTCCTTTGACCCCCGGTCTGTGAGCCATATTTCCGCCTTCAAACTCTGCGCTGTTGGACCACGCTGCCTCTTCAGCGTCGATCTTGTACATCGCTCCGGACATATCAGCCTTCCATTGGACATTATCGAACACAAAGAATTCTGGCTCTGGTCCAAAGAAAGATGTGTCACCGATGCCAGTTGACTTTAGATACTCTTCCGCGCGGAGGGCTACTGATCGTGGATCGCGCTCATAGCCTTGCATGGTGCTCGGCTCAACAATATTACATCTGATATTCACGGTGACCTCTTCCGTGAACGGATCTACTACTGCTGTTGAATCGTCTGGCATCAAGATCATGTCGGACTCGTTAATCCCCTTCCATCCAGCGATTGAGGACCCGTCGAACATAGCGCCCTCAGCAAAAAACTCGCTGTCCACTTTTGAGGCTGGAAACGTCACGTGTTGCTCTTTTCCACGTGGGTCTGTAAACCGAAGATCCACCCAACGGGCTTCGCTGTCAGCAATTAATTTCATAGTATTTTCGGACATGTTTG
>RGHP01000228.1 GCA_010024125.1 Gammaproteobacteria bacterium
CGACTAAGGTTTTTGGTAGCACCCTACCCAGCACTGACCGAACCAACGATTTTCCTTGGTTTGCTTTCGCATCCAACAAGTATTCACTAGCGTCATGGTCAGGCATGAGATTAATCTCTATAGACTGTCCAGGGACCCAATAACTTGAAATCTGCAGCGACACGGGACCCGACAAGCCTCGGTGCGTAAACAATAATCCTTCCCGAAAGCTTTGGTCTCTGGTTGTCATGGTGACCTCGACAGATAATCCCGCGAGACGCTCACATAGCGGTTTTACGTGGTCGCTGAAGGTAAAAGGTACCAACGCAGCTGACCGATCCAGAACATCCAAACCGAACCGCTCAGCGACCTCATACCCAAACCCTGACGAACCCATTGTTGGGATAGATAAGCCGCCGGTCGCAATGACTACGCTTTCACACGTTACCTCACCATGGGATGTAATTAGGCGATAACAATCTCCGTCTTTATTAACAGAATCGATCTGGCAATGCGTCTTGATCTGGACTCCAGCGTCTTCGCATTCGGTGAGCAGCATCTCAAGGATCTGCTTGGATGACTCATCACAAAACAACTGACCTATTGTCTTTTCGTGATAAGCAATCCCATGCTTTTCAACCAAGGCAATGAAGTCCCACTCCGTATATGAATTCAATGCTGATTTTACGAAGTGTGGGTTCGACGAGATATAATTTTCAGGTTCGATGTGGAGATTAGTGAAGTTACAACGACCTCCCCCAGACATCAGGATTTTTTTTCCAACCTTGTTACTTCTGTCGAGTACGAGTACCTCTCGTCCTCGCTGACCTGCTGTAAGCGCACAAAAAAGACCTGCTGCGCCGCCACCAACGATCACAACTTCAACGTGACCATGTCTATCCAACTACATCTCTCTCCATAGTCATACGTACAACATGTCAGTTAGAGAGTAAGCCAACGAAGGCCTCATCAGATAAAACCCTCAAAGGCAAGATATCGCTGACCGATTGAATAATTGGTGAAGTATCACAGCGCACGCAGGTCCCCGAATAATTTCCGTTAACAGTGAAACTGCAGACTTGGGTGTAGAGATTGTTGATCTTAGGCAGCTTGAACAAAGCTTGATAGATATCGTCCTGCTTTGAAAACTGCCCCGTAGTTTTCTGTATGGTCCGGTGTTCATCAGAGACCATCTCAATATTATGACCACAGCGGCCTACGATTGGTTTTTTCACGTAGCCCATCCTTTTAAGCCGTGAGCTGAGTTCAAACTGGCTCTCTAACAAATAAGGGTTACTCGGATAGAGCGACCACAATACTGGCAGGATCGCCTTATTACTCGGTATAAGCGACCAGAGCGGCTCGTATACCATCACGTCAGAATTCAGCAGCACATCGACCAGTTCGGGTTTCTTCGCACGAACCATCCCTTGCAACATCAGCTTCTGCTCTACCTCCTCCCTCTCGCGCATCTGATCGATCGCCGTCTCCCAGGCCCAGGTCTTCCAGACAGTTTTCACGGCCAATCCTTGCGCATCCTGTATCGCGCCGGTATCGTCCCACCGTACGCCCTTATTGAGGCCCTTGATGATACGTGTCTCTCTGCCGGATGCCTCGATGGACACACGCATAAACTCCGCCATGTATGTCTCTTCACTTTCGGTATCCTGAAGAATATGGACTATCTCTCCAGAATCGAACCGTCTCCAAGCCTCGGTCAGATCAGACAAAATATTTTGCCCGGGATCCTCGCCTTGAGTGACTCCGTGTGCCGCAGCCCACTGACCAAGAATCTGTCCGGCCTCTGGGTAGCATCCCGCAGAATCAACGTTGTATTCGTAGACTTTTAGACCGCTCTCGGTCATAGCAAAATCGAAACGACCCAGCAAACTCTCGTTCCGGCGGTTCCGCCAACTCTTTTCAATCCTCGGGATCAATGCGTCGGGGAAGTTGAACTTCTGAAGTAATTCTGGATTCCGAATCACGTGATCTGTAGCCTTTAAGAACATTACGTGTAACTCGTTAGTCGCTCGCTCAATCTCATTCTCGGCAGTTTTGCTGACATAGAAATAGATACCTTCATTACGTTCGTCTGACGAAGTTTTGTGACCTCCCATGGATTTGATATAAGCCTGATTGACAGCATCCTTGGCATCTAACCAATCTGGTCGAAGTGGGTTAATCTGAGAAGAAAAAAGTTTAAAGAGTTCTTTAGCGGGTCGTTTATGACGTGATGCATGAGTCTTATCCGCAGTCTGCATCACCCACCCAAGAATATGAGTATCTCCGTAGGTGCACTCTATTGTGAACTCTCCTCTGCTGTTCTCGCTGAGAGAAAGAGAACGCGCCCATTCGAGATCTCCCCAGCCGTGATGCTCGACATTCTGCTCAACTATGCGCACCGAGTTTTCTAGTACCTCGGTGATCACTGCGACATGGCCAGTGCGCTCAAACTCACCTGCAGGGCTCCAAATGAGTAGAGCTCCTACCTCCGGTTTACGTCTCGCGCCG
>RGHP01000229.1 GCA_010024125.1 Gammaproteobacteria bacterium
AAACGGTGGTGAAGAACCTAGAGGGTGTTCACTGTGTTAGTAAACTGTTAAACAGACGGGTGACCATCTCTGAGAACCGGGTCAACGCGCGCGAGTTTTATGCTGAGCAACTCGAGAAGCATCCACCAGTAAAGCATCCTCTCGTGTATAGACATCCTGAGAGTGACGAGATGATCCTGTTCGCGAGCCCGAGGTTCACGATCGGAATCGCCGACATTTCTGAAGACGAAGGCCAGGCGATTCTCGACGAGCTTTTTGATGTGTTGGAGCAAACCAACGCCAGGCTTGAATATCAGTGGGCTGAGGGGGATGTTGTGATGTGGGACAACCGGAGCGTGTTGCATTGCGCGATGGGAGGCTACAGCTACCCTGACATTCGGTTGATCAATCGCACGACTGTGTTGTGTAATGAAACCACCCGTCTTCAACGGGTGGTTTAAACACAGGACTAGGAAAAATTATCCTGATTTGGTTCGGGATCATAGGGCCGGTCCGCTCTGCGTGCCCATCGCTCCCACGCGCGCTCGATGGTGAATGATGTGCGTGTCCCAATGATTTGTTCTACCTCACCCTCGCTTAGGAACGTAACGTCGTCACCGCCAAGCAGATGTGACTTCAACTGGATCTCTGCGTTCATTTCGAGATAAACAGAAGCAAACACAGCCAGCCTCAGTGACTCCGCGACCACAACGCAACCGTGCCCACGCATGAGTGCCGCACGCTTGTCACCCAGGGCATCTGCCAAGTCATACCCCATATCCATCGAGCGAACTAATAGATTCGTGTCGCCAAATTTGTCGCGTGAGTCCCATACAGGTACGTCGCACCCCATCGACGCGCACATGTGGAGTATGGGTTTGATTGGAGTCTTGGTTACACCAAACGGAATCACATTCATACTGTGGTTGTGAACGACTGAGTGCACGTCTGGTCTCTTTGCGTAGATTGCACCGTGGATAAAACGTTCGGCGTATGGTGACCGACCTTTCTGATCGATTGGATCGCCGTCCAGAGTGAACTCCATCAAGTCATCTACCTCGATCCGTTCAGGCGCCCGAGATCTCGAGAGAAAGTATCGATCGTCGCGATCTGGGTGCCTTATGCTCACGTGTCCGAAGGCGTCGCAGACATTCTCGCGACCGAGGATTCTGTTTGCGGTCACGAGCTCGTCGAGCTTCGCTTCGAGATAATTGGAAAACTCACTCATGGTTTGGTCCTTGTCGTTATTTTATTTAATCGAGCCGGCCATGGCCGGTAGAGATAGAAGCTATTTCTTTCGGATTTTGTGGCACATCGGTTCCCCGCCACACAACGTGCATGTCTGGTCGCAGGACGAGGAGGTCAAACCCGTAAAGGTCTCGAATTCTGTTCGATTCGATACGTAACTCATTCACCGGTGCACCTATCGCCTCATAACTTTCACGCAGTTTTGAGGTGTCTAGGGATTTACTACCAAGAATTAACAGAATATAGGTTTCTGGTAACAAGTCTTGGAGAGCTTCTCCGTCATCTAACCAGCAATGGGGAAGCCTCGACCCTGGCCAGACGTTGGGGTGGTACTCGCCTACTCGGTGTTCGGGACCGCCGGGTATATTGTCGACACACGGAGAGTCGACGTACCGGTAGCCAAGCTCTGCCCCGATCATGCGGTTCCCTTTGCGTTGCTCTGAGTCAGCTACCTGAATCAATTTTTTCTTGGTTGATTCGCCGGCGTCTGTGCCGCTGAAAATGTCGTCGGTCGCGATCGATCGCCACTTCTGACGGCCTACGTTCGCGTAGCGCGAGGCACCAACGTTTCGATCACCAACTTGACGGCGTTCTATCTCGTAAGAGTCTAGGAGTTCTGGGCCGCCCCAACCCTTGATTGTTCCTATCAATTTCCATGCGAGATCAAACGCGTCGCCCACGCCAGTGTTCATACCAAGCCCACCGGTCGGTATAACAAGATGAACCGAGTCTCCAGCCAGGAACACTCGACCCTCTCTGTATCGATCAGCCAGTAGCAGGTTCTGACGCCAGGGTGCGCATGATAGTAATTCGTACTCGACAGGGAACCCGACAATTTCCTCAAACTTACGCTTCATCGCATCTGCGTCTGGAACAGTCGCGTGAAGACTCCAATGTTTGGTCGAGTCTTGCATGATGAGAAATGTGTGTTCGGTATCCGCCCTGTGATAGTGCCGTCCCTGTCCAGGCCCGTTTCCATGGGGCAGTCGATCAAACAAGTCCTCGCAATAAAAGAGAGCCTGCTGGAGCTCGAGAATTCCACCTTCACCGCGGAGCTTGATCCCAAGTTGTTTGCGTATGGGACTCGATCCCCCGTCGCAACCGACCAAGTATGATGCTGTTAGCGTAGCTGAGTTACCTTCCAAGTCCTGACAGCGGACTATGACCCCCTTGTCGCTTTGTTCGAACTCGACAAACTCATAACCAAAACGTACGTCAACCGACTGAAGGGTCTCGGCTTCGGCTTTTAGAAGGGGCTCGAG
>RGHP01000230.1 GCA_010024125.1 Gammaproteobacteria bacterium
CCAGCAAGGTATCTCTATTTTGCAACAAAACAATAGACCTTGACAAACGCCCGCTAGAGGGTACAATGGACGTAGGCATCCGATTGGAACTGTTTAGGAATTGGGAGTAGAATATGAGCAAGATTATTGTGAGTATATGTGGATGGTGCGAGGCTGATCCTAGTCGCACAATGTTCCAGTATCTTGGAGATCGGGACGATGTGGACAAGTTGATCAGTGGCGAACAGTGGTTGTCGCTACCAGAATATGATGAACAGGAAATATGTCGTGAGGATTATATCCTAGAATCTGTGGCATCAGCGTTCAAGTATGCTCTTGATGGCGAATATGATCAAGTTGATGTGGAGGTGGAAAATGAGCAAGTACGGTAAGATAAAAACTAAAGTCAAGAAACCTTGGGAGTTAGCCCGTGGACACAACAGCCATCGTTCTGGTTCTGGCAGTCATGATAACCGGCCTCGCAGAATTCGCACCAGAATGGATGTTCGGAGAGTAGCCTTAGCAGAGTATTGAGATTTACGGGGTGGTGTAATGGTAGCACAAGAGGTTTTGGTCCTCTTTGTCGGGGTTCGAGTCCCTGCCCCGTAGTTGACAATGGTAGTATGGTGTGATAGAATACAGATATGGGGCGTAAGGTAAGCCGGTAGCATCCGTTACTCTTATAAGGTAATCATAGGGAGGTTCGACTCCTCCACGCCCTACTTTACTTCGGGCCTCTAACTCAATCGGTTAGAGTAGCGGTCTTTTAAACCGTAAGTTCTGGGTTCGAGTCCCAGGGGGCCCACTGGTAGATGTTCGATTGTTTCTTGAGCAGGAGGAATTTTATGGAAAACTTTGAATGGGAATATTATGATAGTTCTGATTGTGATGCTGATTATTTTGACTCCATGACAGAAGGAACATTTTATGAGGATGAATATTATGAAGAACAGGTTGATCTGAACAACTGGCAAGATTATTATAATGAAATCAGTGACGAGATAGAATACTAACCGACTCTTGCTCCGACTGGTGCGGTGTGGTGGGACACACAATCTACCTCCTCTAGCCTGTTCGAATCTGGCCACCAGTCCTTATACTATGAATGTTCTAGAACAACAACTTGATGAGTATCGACGAAACGATGATGGTAGTATCATTCAGGGTGCTGCACATACTAGTCGTATTCTTAATCACAAATATCGCAATAAGATAATTATCAATGCTTATACAAAACTTAATAAGTTAGATATTTATTATGATAGTATTGCGTGTTGTGGAACAAGCGGTTTGATGGTGGTTCCACAGATTGCTGAACTACTCAAGAAAAATATTATTGTTGTTCGTAAACAAAAGGATGGATATAGTGACTTTCTGGTGGAAGGCCCTAGCAGTAAACAGTATATCATTATTGATGATCTTATATGCTCTGGTAGTACTGTTAAGCACATAATTAAAAATATTAAGAGTGAGACACCACGATCTAAATGTGTAGGCGTTTATTGCTATATGCCAGAAGAATCAGTCTACAGAAAATACCCAGAGTATTGTAAGCGAGATTTAGGCATACCCTATCTTTGAGGGGGTGGGCGGCCGGCCGGCCCGGAGCTAAGTGCTTGTGTAGCAACGACTTACGTTTTTTCAAGAAAATTCTCAAGCAAGGGGGTTGACATGGACGATAAGTATGGTATACTCAAGGCATAGCAAGTAACCACAAACGAAAGGACAATGAAATGCCTGCTAATGTTGAAACGATGTTTTACACTGGTGCTACCCCTTGGCACGGTCTTGGTGAGAAGTTGGAGCAGGCTCCGACGATCAGCGAGGCTATTGAGGCTAGTGGTCTCAATTGGGAAGTTGGAACCAAGGATCTGGTGACCGTCGATGGTCAGTCGGTTCCTGCAAGGGCTACCTATCGCAAGAGCGATGGTAGTATTCTGGGGGTTGTCGGGCCTCGATATGTCCCGCTCCAGAATAAGGATGCTTTTGAATGGTTCCAGCCGTTCGTCGATGCTGGCGAGTGTAGCCTGCATACTGGCGGTTCGCTGAGTGACGGTCAGAAGGTCTGGGTTCTTGCCCAGTTGAACCGTGACCCTAGTGAGATTGTGTCTGGTGACGAGGTGCAGAAGTTCATCCTTCTGTCCAACAGTCACGATGGCACTACCGCTATCCGTGTAGGCTATACGCCAATCCGGGTTGTGTGTGTCAATACCTTGGCTTTTGCTCACTCTCACAAAGAGAGCAATCTGCTGAGAATCCGACATACTCGCAGCAGCAAGACTGCCCTAGATAATGTTCGTGACATCATGGACAATATCAACGCTCAGTTTGAGGCTACTGCGGAACAGTATCGGTTCCTCGCTAGTCGAGACTTCAATCAGGCTGACGTACAGAAGTATGTCAAGGTTCTGCTTGGAGTTGACAAGAAGGCTCCAGAGGACATCAAGACTCGGACGCAGAATATCCTGACCGAGATTCTTGCTACCATCGAAGGGCCAAAGCAGAGTATG
>RGHP01000024.1 GCA_010024125.1 Gammaproteobacteria bacterium
CCTTCGCGAACATGGAGCGATGCGACATCGGTCGCGATCCGTGCTTTGAGTGTTTGGGTGTCGGGGTTTTCGATGGTTCCAAAACCATTGAATACCGGGGATACAGTTTCAAGACTGATGACCTTGGTCGAAACACGCCATACGGCGGCGGGTGCTTCTCGCACAGCTGCTGTGGGCTTCGATTTTGTGAGTAAGATAAAACCGCCGATCCCCGCTCCAAAAATAGCGAGACCTAGAACGAACGATTTTAATGGAATGCGTCTCATGGGGGGCCTTTTGTTCATGTCGTGTGAGATTACACGTGGCTCCCCCAGGAGACCAGAGGGTTACTGACCGATTGCGATCTGTCCTGGTTTTCGTTCTGGATCTTGACGTAGATCTCTTCACGGTGAATGTCGACTGACTTTGGTGCGTTAATGCCTAGACGCACGTGGTTGCCAAAGAGTCCTAAGATCGTGACCGATACGTCATCACCGATCATCACTTTTTCACCAATTTTACGGGTTAATACCAACATGGGCTCACCTCTTATCTCTATCCGTAGGTTCATTTGTCCAAGTAATGTCCTAAACATTGCTATTATTTTCTTGGACCGTCAACTGTTTTTGAACTAAATCGGTGAAATTCAGGAAAATTTTTTGGAACTATCTTTTGGTCATGTTGTTTTGTTTCGATTTTGTCTATGTTTTAGGTGCCAAAATTGGACAGTTAAAAGTCTGTTACTCTGCGGTTGACAGGAGAAAGCCATGTATAAGCTGATCGTATTTATTCCAGATGAAGCCAAAGAACGTGTAAAACATGCGCTTTTCAGTGTGGGCGCCGGATCACTTGGCGCGTACAGTCACTGTTCTTGGGAATGTTTGGGTACGGGGCAGTTCTTGCCCAATGAATCAGCGAATCCGCATCTCGGAGAAGTCGGCATCATTGAGCGGGTTACAGAGTGGCGGGTGGAGATGTTGGTGCCAGATGCCCTCTTGGATTCCGTCACAGATGCGCTGTATGCATCGCATCCTTACGAGGAGCCTGCCTTTGATCTGATTCGTGTGGAAGAGCCGGTGCCTCGAAATTAAACGCGTGCTGAGACCGGAGTCTCGTCGCGGTCAATGCAATGAAGCGAAAAAGCTCCAGTCTCGAGATCGTGCTTCAGTTGAACCAACGCATCGCGCACCGTGTGAAATGCAAGCTCATCCCACGGGATTTCATCCATGCTGAATAGTTTGGTCTCCAAGCTTTCCGGACCCGAGCCGTATTGACCGTTTGTCAAAAACGCGAGATAGAGCATATATACTTGGCTGATCGTCGGAATCGAGGTGACGACATATAGTTGATCAAGATCTGGGGTTGCCCGCGCTTCCTCCCATGTCTCTCTTAAAGCCGCCTGAGCCACGGTCTCACCGTTTTCCATAAACCCTGCAGGAAGTGTCCATAGTCCATAGCGTGGCTCGATCGCTCGTTTGCAAAGAAGGACTTTGTCGTTCTCGAGTACCACGCATCCTGCAATGATTTTGGGGTTTTGATAATGAATCGTGCCGCATTGATCACAGAGATCTCTCGGTCGATTATCGCCTTCTGGAACGCGTCGGATCGTTGCCGCACCGCAATTTGAGCAAAAGTTCATAGGGCTCTCCCGTGTTTGTTCTTATACTAACCAAATGCATGTGACGAAACAGAGTGTTCGAGAAAAACTATTACAACGAGAACCAGCACATCTCGAAACATGCCGCGGTCATGCCGCGGTCGCTTTCGTGATTTCTGGTCTGTCTCGTCCCAGTTTGACCCTCTGCGTAAAGGCCTCCCATTTGAGAAAACATGCCGGTGAAGTCTCATTACCTGGTGGAAAAATTGAGCCAGATGATTACTCGGTTGTGAAAGCCGCATTGCGCGAGCTTGAAGAGGAAACCGGTCTATCCCTCACAGAAGACCACTGTCTCGGATACTTAAGCCCGATCGAAAGCCTGCATCAGTTGTCTGTGATTCCATGTGTGTTTTGGTCTGACGAGGTCTTGGTCGGTGCGCCTCAAGAACAAGAAATCGCCCGTGTGTTTACCATTCCTCTGAACGAGTTTATTGAGCAACCTCCTGCATTTGATGTGAGTCGACATCGCACGCCTGAGGTGTTGATGCCACGATGGCGTTACGCAAATGAAGAGATCTGGGGTTTGACGGCGCTGATTGTTCGAGACTTCTTTCAAACAGTTTTTACTGATCAAGGGCTTCTGACTCGACCTTCCACGCTTTGACTGAGCGAACTCTGTTGTCTTGAATTGCCAAGACTTCTAAGCGGTAGTCGCCATATTGGATCCCGAGACTGTTCTCGGGGATGAATTCTAATAATTCGACGATCACGCCACTGACTGTTCGAGGTCCATCGGTTGGTAGTTCCCACTCGAGAATCCGGTTCAAATCACGCACTGTTGCCGAGCCATCAATAATATAGGTGCCGTCGTCTTGCGGATGAACGTCTGGGGATGTTTCTTGAATATGATCGGTTGTGAATTCACCGACAATCTCTTCAAGAATGTCATCAATGGTGACTAATCCCTCAATTTCCCCGTATTCATCGACCACGATAGCCAATCGTTCGCGTTCTTTTTGAAAGTTGAAAAGTTGGGTGTGAAGGGCTGCGCTCAGTGGAACAAAGTAGGGCTCTTCGCACAATTCGACGATCCGATTCTTGAACTCTTGTTCGTCTCTGAGGAGTTCAACATCATCGAGCAGTTTTAACGCTGTACGCGCGTGTAAGATCCCGACAAGATCTTCGATGTCTTCATTAAAAACCGGTAGGCGCGTGTGTTGTGTCGATCGCAGTTGATTCACGAGTTCATCGACTTCATCAGTGAGATCGAGCCCGATGATTTCCCCGCGTGGTACCATGATCTCATCAACCTGTACTTTTTCGAGATCTAGAATTGACAGCAGCATACCGTGGCGTCTTGCTGGAATGCGATGTCCACTTTGCATCATCAGCGTCCGCAGTTCTTCTTTGGTGAGGCGGTCCCGGTTCGAGCTTTCCGGATTAATCCCAAGAAGTCTCAGTAAGCCATTAGATAGCAGATTTGTTGTCCAGACGAGTGGGTAGGTGATACGCAGTAATGGAAGCAAAATAAAGCTTGCCGGTCCGGCGATACGCTCGGGGTGGAGTGCCGCGAATGTTTTGGGCGTGACCTCCGCAAAGATTAGGATCACAAGTGTCAGGGCGCCGGTCGCAATCGCGACACCCGCATCTCCAAAAATGCGCACAGCAAGCACTGTCGCTATGGCGGATGCCAAGATGTTAACGAAGTTGTTGCCAATCAGAATCAGCCCGATCAGGCGATCAGGACGCTCAAGTAATGACAAGATCCGTGCAGCAGTTCGTGAGCCTTCTTCTGCTTGATGTTGGAGTCGCACACGATTAATCGCCATGAGTCCTGTTTCTGAACTCGAGAAGAATCCTGATAAGACAATTAAAAGAACAAGGCTCCCGAACAGGATTTCGTTAGAGATGTCACTCAAAAGAAGGACCCATTAAAGAACAAATTCCAAAATCGCTTTGCTACCAAGATAGCCGATGCATAACAGGGCAGCGGCAGCGATTGCTGTTTTTCGCATGGTGCGGGTGACGCCGCCTTCTTTAAAGTGTTGCCACAGCGCAAGCGCCATACCACACCACGCAAGGACAGATAGCGCTGTTTTATGTGCCAGCTGTTGAGCCCAGAAATCTTCGACGTAAACGACACCAGATAGAAGCGCGACTGTTAAGACCACCCAGGCTGTTTGTACTGTTCGTAAAAATAAATGTTCCATCGCATCCAGTGGTGGAAGGGCAGCGATGAGCGGTGTGAGTGGTCGTTCTTTAAGTTTGGCGTGCTGCCAAGACAGTAAAATGGCGAGAGTTCCAGCATACGCAATCGCGCCGTACGCGACGATCGAGGTCGCAACATGCACAGCGGTTTCAAAATTCAGAGGATTCAGTTGGCTCGATACTGGTCCCATGACTGAGGTGACTAGGGTGAAGAGCCCTGTGAGTGGTGCAACCCCGATCAATAAGGCATTGACAGGATGCTTGAAGCTTGAACCGAGCACGATGAGTAGGAGAAGTGCCCCGAGTAAAGTGCCCATCAGCCCAGTGGTTGGTCTACCACCGTTGCCCTCTAAGCCTTGAATCACCAAGATGACCGACAGAACACAGCCTGCAATACCGAGTAAAAGCGAAGTGATGTCGCGGACTTCACCTTTCTTAAACGCATTAAACTGGCGGATTCCCGATGCAAACAGCACTGATGTCGCAAGTAATCCCGGAACTAATAAAGACATCATCCTACTCTGTGTCGATTTTTCGTTATCATAGTGCGTTCGAACTCCATGCTAAAGAGATCACATGTTTAATTCATTAAGTGAACGTCTTTCGAAGACACTACAGTCGATGGGCAAAAAAGCCCGTCTGACTGAAGACAATATAGCGAGTACGCTCAAAGAAGTCCGCAAAGCTTTGTTGGAAGCTGATGTTGCTCTGCCTGTTGTTAAACAATTTGTCTCTCAAGTGCGTACCCGTGCGCTGGGCAGAGAGGTCCGGGCGAGCCTGACTCCTGGTCAGCAGTTTTTAAAGGTCGTTCAAAGTGAGCTCGAGGCAGTTCTTGGTGGACCGTCTGAATCGTTGAATCTTGCACAGCGCCCGCCAGCAATCGTTTTATTAGCTGGCCTCCAGGGTGCGGGTAAAACAACAACAGCGGCAAAGCTCGCTAAATTCCTCACCAACCGTGAAAAGAAAAAAGTCCTACTGGTGAGTGTTGACGTCTATCGTCCAGCTGCAATGGAGCAGCTGGCAACGCTTGGTGCACAGATTGAAGTTGATGTGTTCCCATCGACGCCAGATCAAAACCCAATTGCGCTTGCACAAGCCGCTCTGCAAAAAGCAGAGTCTGCGGCATACGATGTGCTGCTTGTTGATACCGCAGGTCGTTTGGGTATCGATGAAGAAATGATGAAAGAAATTTCCGGCCTTCATCAAGCGCTGAATCCAGTTGAAACCTTGTTCGTTGTTGATGCGATGACAGGTCAAGATGCTGCGAATACGGCTAAGGCGTTTTCTGATGTCCTTCCGTTAACCGGTGTGATTTTGACCAAAGCAGACGGTGATGCACGTGGTGGTGCAGCGTTGTCTGTCAAAACAATCACTGGGCAACCCATTAAGTTTATGGGTGTTGGCGAGACAGTCGATGGACTTGAAGCTTTTCACCCAGATCGGCTTGCCTCTCGGATCTTGGGAATGGGTGACATTCTTGGCTTAATTGAAGAGGCCGAGCAAAAACTCGATAAGGAAAAAGCAGAAAAAGTCGCGAAAAAAGTTCTGAAAGGGAAAGGGTTTGATCTGGAGGACTTTAGAGATCAGCTGCAACAAATGCGCAATATGGGCGGTATGAAGGCGCTCTTGGAAAAAATGCCAGGCATGGGGCAGATGGGTGCTCAGATGCAAAGTCAGGTCGATGAAAAGCAATTCGTCCGCATGGAGGCTGTGATCAACTCAATGACGCCTATCGAGCGTCGTGATCCTGAGGTGATTAATGGTTCGCGCAAACAAAGGATTGCCGCGGGCTCAGGGACTGACGTTCAAGAAGTGAATAAGGTCCTAAAGCAGCACAAACAGATGTCGAAAATGATGAAAAAAGTCGGCAAAAAAGGCGGTATGCAGAAAATGATGCGCGGAATCTCTGGAATGATGCCTCCGGGTGGTATGCCACGGTTGTAAGTTGCACACAAAGTCATTATCATTGCGCGCCTTTGAATTTTAGGCTCTTTCGAGAGCGAACACAGGATTGAGAGAACATGGTAACGATTCGTCTTTCACGCGGCGGTTCTAAGAAGCGTCCTTTCTATCACCTGACGGTGACGGATCACAGAAATGCGCGTGATGGTCGCTTCATTGAGCGTGTCGGATTTTTTAACCCAATGGCACAAGGCCAAGCAGAGCGTCTGCGTGTTGACCTTGAGCGAGTTGATCACTGGATCGGTTTGGGTGCGAAGACTTCTGATCGCGTGAAGCGTTTGCTCAAGGACGCGCGTCAGGCAGCTTAATGGCTGATCGGATGGTCGTAGGGCGGATTCGATCCCCCTATGGCGTGCAAGGCTGGGTATGGATGGACAGTTTTACTGACGACCCAGCCTCGGTGTTCGAATGGACACCTTGGGTTTTAACGCGGCCCGCTGACCGAGTCAGTGGACGGCCTGCGATAGAGCGCATTGAAACGGCTCCCGAAGTATGGAAGCTGCGCGACAAAGGATATGTCGTGAGATTGGTCGGTTTTCCCGACCGAACCAGTATTGAGTCGCTGGTTAACTGTTTGATTGAAGTGGATAAAAGCCATCTTCCGCGACTCAGTGATGATGAATTTTATTGGCGTGACCTCGAAGGGTGTCGCGTCGAGACACTCAGCAAAGAAGTGCTCGGTGTTGTGAAAACAGTAATGCCGACGGGGGCAAACGATGTGTTGGTCGTCCGCGGAGATGCTGAAAGTATTGATCGAAATGAACGGTTGATTCCGTTTATCAGTCAAACCGTTTTGGATGTGAATTTGGCTGAGCGTTTGATCCGGGTCGATTGGGACCCTGAATTTTAATGAAGTGGGGCGTCATAACCCTGTTTCCGACCATGGTTGCCGATGCGTTGGCTCATGGTGTCATCGGAAGAGCGATGCAAAATGGATTGGTCGAGCTCACGACCTTTAATCCACGAGAGCATGCCACTGATGTGCATCAAACTGTGGATGACAGGCCCTACGGTGGTGGTCCTGGGATGCTGATGAAAGTCGAGACTCTGAGAGCCTCGATTGCTGAAGCGAAGGAAGCACTGCCAAAGGCGCCTGTGATGTATTTAAGCCCTCAGGGTGAACCACTGACGCAAGCATTGGTTCAAGAGTTGGCGGCACTGCCCGAAGTCATTTTGGTGTGTGGCCGATACGAGGGGATCGATGAGCGAGTTATTGAGCTCGACATCGATCGAGAAATTTCCTTGGGAGACTTTGTGCTTTCAGGGGGTGAGCCAGCAGCCATTGCGGTGTTTGATGCAGTGGGTCGTCTGGTTCCTGGAGTACTTGGCCATGCGAGTAGCGCAGTAGAGGACTCATTCAGCGATGGCCTGCTGGATTGTCCGCACTACACGCGACCCGAAGAGATAGCGGGTTTGAAGGTTCCGGATGTCTTGCTTAGCGGACATCACGGTGACATAGCCAAGTGGCGCCGCAAACAGGCCTTGGGGCGGACGTGGTTACGTCGGCCTGAGATATTGGAGAAGCAGGAGCTATCTAATGAGGATCAGTTACTGCTGGATGAATTTATTAGGGAGTCAAAGCCGTGAGCATGAATCCGATCATCGAAGCGCTCAACAATGAGCAAATGAAGACAGACTTACCTGCGTTCGCGCCCGGTGACACGGTAGTGGTTCAGGTAAAGGTGAAAGAAGGTACGCGTGAGCGTCTTCAGGCGTATGAAGGTGTGGTGATTGCAAAATCAAACCGCGGCCTGCATTCAAGCTTCATCGTGCGTAAGATCTCGCATGGCGTAGGCGTTGAGCGTACGTTCCAGTTGCACTCACCATTGATTGACTCGATCGAAGTTAAGCGTCGTGGTGATGTTCGCAAAGCGAAGCTTTATCACTTGCGTGAACTGTCTGGTAAGGCAGCACGTATCAAGGAAAAGTTGGACACCAAGTAATTTGGTATGACAGTTGACAGCAATTGAATCGCTTGCTGTTAGAACTGTTAACGTCCTGAAAACAAAAAAACCGGCGCTAGCTCGCTGGTTTTTTTGCGTTTGGGGTTTTAGAAATATGAGCCGGATCATTCGTCTGTTCATACGCTGACGCATTCATTCAAGGATCAATAGTCCCGAATTCAGTTTGTGGCTGAGGTGGATATGCAGATTGGTTAAATGGACACACTTTTCAGTAAACCAGAATTTGTTGCAGTAGGAAGATTGCGCAGTTTGGAATCGCTTACGGCATTCTTAACCTGTTACCACTGACTGTGATGGTCGTGACAATTATCGTATTTATACGACTAGCGCGGAACTTTGCGCAAGAGCGTGCTAGTCTCGCTTCTCATGAACACGCGCTCGGATCTTGATGCTTATTTGGACGCGCTCTATCTAGAGCGCGGCCTTTCCGAAACGACCTTACGGGCCTATCGTGTTGACCTTGAGGGTGTTAGTGCCTACGCCAAATCCCTCAACAAGACGATCGAAGTGCTGACCGATTCAGAGATCAATGGCTTCATTGGATCCTTGTTTTCAGACGGCTTAAAAATCACGTCGATTCAGCGAAAACTGTCGGCGCTTCATGGATTTTATAAATATCAAATCAGGCATGGTCGTCGCGATGATGATCCCATGGCTCGTATCCAACGGCCATCCAAAGGTCGGCCGCTACCGAAGACACTCTCAGAAAGTGATGTGTCTAAGCTCCTTGAGGCCCCTGATACTGAGACATTGATTGGATTAAGGGATCGCACGATGCTAGAGGTCCTTTATGCCTCAGGTCTCCGAGTGAGCGAACTCTGTGGTTTGGAGCGATCGAATATTAGCCTTGAACAAGGTGTTGTGCGTGTCTTGGGGAAAGGGAGTAAGGAGCGCTTGGTTCCATTGGGCGACGCGGCAAGAGATTGGCTTCAGCGCTACTTTTTAGAAGCGCGGCCCGAGTTTCCAGACCCAAGAGGACCCGCTGTCTTTCCAGGGCGTTCTGGGTCCCCTATGACCCGTCAAACATTTTGGCATCGATTGAGATACATCGCCCAGGTTGCTGGGATCACGACAGAGTTGAGTCCGCATACATTGCGCCATGCGTTTGCAACGCATTTAGTTAATCACGGGGCAGACCTGCGCGTTGTTCAATTGCTATTAGGGCATGAAGACCTTTCAACAACGCAAATTTATACCCATGTAGCGAGAGAGCGCCTGAAGCAGTTACATAACGCACATCATCCGCGCGCTTGAGTTACACTTTCCTGATCGAAAACAAGAGGACGAAAAATGCGTTGGTTGGTCTCACTATTAGCCGTGTTTTCTGTGACTGCGATCGCTGATCAAGCGCAGATCGAGAAAGCGATCACGGGCATCAACCCGATGATCCAAATTGAATCCGTCAAGCCGATCGACCAAACACCCTTTTTTGAAGTGACGTTAAAAACAGGTGAGCGGATCTACACCGATTCGACAGGTTCACATTTTGTTGCTGGTGACTTGTATCAAGTCGGTAGTGGCGGCGTGAAAAATTTGACCGATATCGGTCGTCGTGCTGATCGCCAAGAGTTGCTGGGTCAATTGGACGAATCCACCTTGATTGTGTTCCCTCCGAAAGGTGAAGTGAAGCATCGTCTTCTGGTCTTCACGGATATTGATTGCGGGTATTGCCGTCGCTTACACAGCGAAATCGAACAACTTCAAGAGAATGGTGTCGAAGTACGTTACGCGGCATTTCCACGTGCAGGTGTCGGTTCAGACTCCTACAACAAGTACGTCTCGGTCTACTGTGCAAAAGACCAAAATGCAACGATGACCTTGGCTAAACAAGGCGAAACACCAGAAGTAGCGACTTGCGACAACCCGGTGGCCGACCAATATCAATTGGGTCAGAAGCTCGGAATCACTGGAACGCCTACTCTGATTTTTGAAGATGGTGAAATGCAGCCAGGCTATGCGCCATGGAAGGAGCTGTTAAAGCGTATGAATCAGCAGGGTTCTTAAGCTACAATCGCTGGTTTCAACTGAACTGAGTATTGATAAGTGGATACACGATTCCCGCGCATTGAGCGTCTGCCTCCTTATGTCTTCAATGTCATTGGTGAAATGCGTCAGAAAGCACGAGCGGCGGGCGAGGATGTAATTGATTTTTCGATGGGAAATCCGGACCAGCCAACGCCGGATCATATTGTCAAAAAACTAGTCGAAACGGCCAACCGTGAAGACACGCATCGGTATTCTCAGTCCAAAGGAATTCCGCGTCTTCGGCGTGCAATGGCGAACTGGTACAAGACGCGTTATGACGTCGATCTTGATGCAGAAACGGAAGTTATCACAACTATCGGATCGAAAGAGGGGCTTGCTCACCTCGCAATGGCGACCTTGGGTCCGGGAGACGCAGTACTTGTCCCGAATCCAGCCTATCCGATTCACCCCTATGGATTTGTGATCGCAGGCGCTGACATCCGTCATGTTCCTCTGCTGCCTGGCGAAGACTTTTTTGGCGAACTGGTGAAGACGATCGAAACGTCGTGGCCTCGTCCAAAAATGCTTGTGCTCAACTTTCCGGCGAATCCAACTGCGATGTGCGTCGAGCTCGATTTCTTTGAGAAAGTGGTTGAGATCGCTCGCGAACACAATATTTGGGTTGTTCAAGATTTGGCCTATGCCGATATCGTGTTTGATGGCTATGTTGCTCCATCGATCTTGCAAGTCGACGGTGCGAAAGACATCGCAGTCGAATTCTTCTCACTGTCAAAAAGCTACAACATGCCTGGGTGGCGCGTTGGATTTGCTGCAGGTAATAAAGAGTTGATCGGTGCGCTTGCTCGCATTAAGTCATACCTCGATTACGGAACCTTTACGCCAATTCAGGTTGCTGCGATTGCGGCGCTTGAAGGAGATCAGAACTGCGTGAATGAGATTCGTGACATGTATCAGTCGCGTCGCGATGTACTTTGCGAAGGTTTGAATGCATTGGGTTGGCCTGTTGAAAAGCCGAAAGCGACGATGTTCGTCTGGGCGAAAATCCCCGAGCAATATCGAGAAATGGGATCGCTCGAGTTTGCGAAAAAGCTCATTCGCGATGCCAATGTTGCTGTAAGTCCCGGTATTGGCTTTGGTCAATACGGTGACGATCATGTGCGTTTTGCATTGATCGAGAATGAGCACCGTACACGTCAGGCGCTGCGTAACATCAAACGCCTATTCCGCGTTGAATCCACAATGACACAAACGTTCTAAGGACAGATTTTTGAAACCTATCTCTGTTGGCCTCGTGGGCCTTGGTACTGTCGCACAAGGCACGCTGAATGTGCTTGCGAATAATCGTGAAGAATTGGCTCGCCGAATTGGTCGTGAAATTCAGATCACGCACATTGGTGCGCGTAGAGACCGGGATGGCGTGGACTTGTCGGGGATCAAAGTATCTCGAGATTTGATGGATGTTGCCCGCGATCCTGATGTTGAAGTGTTTGTCGAATTAATCGGCGGATGCGATTACGCACGGGAATTGATTGAGGCTGCGATCGAGTCAGGCAAGCATGTCGTGACAGCAAACAAGGCATTGATTGCCGAGCATGGCAATGTGCTTTTTGAAAAAGCGCAGGCACAAGGTGTGACGATCGCATTTGAAGCATCTGTAGCGGGCGGCATTCCAGTGATCAAGGCGTTGCGTGAGGGCTTGGCGGCGAACCAAATCCGCTGGCTTGCAGGGATCATTAACGGAACCGGCAATTTCATTTTGACCGAGATGCGCGATAAAGGCCGCGATTTTGCTGATGTTTTGGCTGAGGCTCAGGAACTTGGTTATGCCGAAGCTGATCCGACATTCGATGTCGAAGGGATCGATGCTGCGCATAAGCTATGTATCCTTGCTTCAATCGCCTTCGGTATTCCGCTCAACTTCGATGCTGTGTATACCCAAGGTATCTCGACGATTGATCTGATGGATCTTGATTATGCTGAAGAGCTCGGCTATCGCATTAAGCACCTAGGTATTGCACGTCGCACTGACAAGGGCGTTGAGATGCGCGTGCATCCAACATTAATCCCTGAATCGCAGCTGCTTGCGAACGTTAATGGCGTGATGAATGCAGTCCAGATTCATGGCGATGCCGTGGGTTCGACATTGCACTATGGACCGGGCGCTGGATCACTGCCGACAGCGAGTGCAGTTGTGGCAGATTTGGTCGATGTGGCTCGGGTTCTGACTGCAGATCCAACCAATCGCGTCCCGCATCTTGCATTCCAGCCAACGCACTTAAACGATTTACCGATTCTTCCAATCGAAGAGACCGTCTGTCCATTTTACATTCGGCTCTCAGTTCGTGACGAGGTTGGAGTGCTCGCTCACATCACACGAACGCTCGCTGACCACAATGTGTCATTGGAAAGCGTTATTCAAAAAGATGGTGTCGAAGGTGAGCCAGTTGCATTGATTCTTTTAACCCACTCTGTGCGTGAGAAGGATGTTTTAGCTGCGTTGAGTCAGATAGAGAAACAATCATTTGTAGTCGGAAGTCCAGTTGTTCTCCGTTGCGAGACTCTAGGGGGTACTGCATGAAGTTTGTTTCCACACGTGGACAAGCTCCAATCTTAGGGTTTGATGATGTCGTGCTGACAGGACTCGCTTCAGATGGTGGGCTCTATGTACCAGAATCATTGCCAACCATTCCTGACGCAACACTAAGGCAGTGGCAATCTCTTCCCTATGATGAGCTAGCGATTGAGGTCATGTGGCCATTTGTCGACGGGTCGATGCCGAGAGAGACATTTGAGTCGATGGTAAAAGATGCGTACGGATCGTTCCGTCATACAGCAATCGCACCGACCAAACAGCTCAGCCATGACACTTGGCTTCTCGAGTTATTCCATGGACCGACGCTCGCTTTTAAAGATTTTGCGTTGCAGTTACTCGGTCGCCTGCTTGATTACTTCTTGGCTGAGCGCGGCGAGCGTGGTGTCGTCATGGGTGCAACATCGGGTGATACCGGATCTGCTGCAATTGAAGGCGCACGTCATTCAGAGCACCTTGATGTCGTGATCTTGCATCCGTATCAGCGTGTGAGTGAAGTACAACGTCGCCAAATGACGACAGTTTTGTCCGATAACGTGCATAACGTTGCCTTAAAAGGGAATTTCGACGATTGCCAGGCGATCGTGAAAGCGTCGTTTATGGATCAGACGTTTGTCAGCCCGAATCGCTTGCTGGCTGTGAACTCGATTAACCTCGCTCGCATCATGGCGCAAACGGTGTATTACATCTATTCGGGCTTGCGTTTGGGGGCACTTGACCGAGAGATCGCGTACAGCGTTCCATCGGCAAACTTCGGTGATGTCTTTGGTGGGTATCTCGCAAAACAGATGGGATTCCCGATCGCTCACTTTACCGTGGCGACCAATGCGAATGACGCACTCGTTCGAGGG
>RGHP01000231.1 GCA_010024125.1 Gammaproteobacteria bacterium
TCGAGCGTCCGGACGCCAGAGAAAGTTTAAACGTATGTTTCTTACCAACTGACCACACCAAGTCACTCTTGGCGGCATCAATCACTTGCTTCTGGGTTACAGACAAAACGTCAGGCTGACTACCGACCAAGCTAGCTATAGGTGCATGCGTTCCGTCTGCAAGAGCAACGAGCGTATCGCCGGTTACACACTCCCTCAGATCGGACATCACAGGACGTTTGTTTGGCCGCTGCTCTAGTGAGCGGTTCAACTGGGAAAGCGCAATGACGGGACAGTTCAATTCTTTGGCTAAAGCCTTCAGGGAGCGTGAAATTTCTGAAATCTCACCAGCACGGTTTTCACCGCCACCCGCGACCTGCATCAACTGAAGATAATCGATCATGATCATCCCAAGGCCCTCGGGATGCTGGCGCGCGATGCGTCGCGCTCTCGATCTTAGCTCCGTCGGCGTGAGTGCTGGAGTATCATCAATGTACAGAGGTTTCTCATTGAGCAAGCTGAACGCCGAGGTCAGTCGAGGCCAATCTTCATCGCTTAATTTACCGGTACGAACCTTGGTCTGATCAATGCGACCGAGGGATGACAGCATACGCATAACGATCGATTCCCCAGGCATCTCCATTGAAAATACCAGTGTTGGCTTTTCTGACTTAATCACACAGGCTTCAACCAAACACATTGCAAGGGTTGTTTTACCCATCGATGGACGGCCAGCGATGATGACCAAATCAGACTGCTGTAAACCTGCAGTCATCTGATCGAGCTTCTTGAATCCAGTTGAGACACCTGTAATTTCTGAATCTGACGCATACAGCTCGTCGATCTTCTTCAACGCAACTTTTAAATAGTGATTAACCGCCTCAGGACCGCCTCGAGATGGGCGCTCTTCACTAATTTTGAAAACCTTGGATTCTGCTTCATCTAAAATTTCACTAACGCTTCGACCCGCGGGTTTTCTCGCGTTCTCAGACATCTCGCCAGCGACACGGATCAATTGCCGAAGGACCGCGCGATCACGAATAATTTCTGCATAGGCTGTCACGTTACTGGCACTTGATGCGCTCGCGGCCAGTTCCGACAAATAAGCGATGCCACCGGCATTGTCCGCCTCATCCATCACATCAAGCTGTTCGGAGATCGTAAGCACATCCAAAGGACGATTTCGCTCGGCAACCTTAAACATTGCTTCGAAGATAAGCCGGTGTTCAGGGAGATAGAAATCCTCTTTAGTCACCATCCCAGCAACTTGATCCCACGTCTGCGCATCGAGCAAAAGACCGCCAAGCAGGGACTGCTCAGCTTCTCTCGAATGCGGAGGGGTTTTTAACTGTTCTAAAGCTGAATCGTCGGCTGCCATACTTTCTCCATGAAGGCCCTGCATCATACTCAGTGAAGAGGGCTTCGACCAACCTCTCTCATCAAAGTTGCCAGCCGATCCTCAGACATCCTGACTTTTAACAGCGTCTCACCAAGATCAGTTGTAGACTCCGATAGCACATCAGCCTCTTGATATAACCTCGCACGAAGCTTTCCTTCAGAGGGCTGCAAAACTAACTCGTGTTCTTCCGGCGCCTGACCAATGGCCTCAGCAAGCGCCAGACCTAACTCGTCGAGACCTGCACCACTATTTGCCGAAATCCAAACGCGACCAGCTTCGTCACGACCAGGTGTGACCTCCGGACGCAGATCCACTTTGTTCATCACAACGATTCGAGGAACTTCATGCGCACCAATTTCATGTAACACTTCCAGAACAGCTTGCTCTTGCATCAACCGGTCAGGGTGCGCACCGTCCTGAACGAACATCAAAACATCCGCTTCGGCAGCTTCTTCGAGTGTCGCCCTAAACGCATCGACCAGCGCATGCGGAAGATTTTGAACAAACCCGACCGTGTCGGCCAAGATCGTTACCGCACCACCAGGCAAAGTAATCTTACGAAGAGTCGGATCAAGGGTCGCGAATAATTGATCTGCCGCGTAAATATGCGCCTCGGTCAGGCGATTAAATAATGTCGATTTGCCGGCGTTGGTATACCCAACAAGGGCGACCGTCGGAATTGCATTTCTACGACGCGCTCTTCGACCTTGATCTCGTGTCTTGCGGACCTTCTCCAACCGACCTTTAAGCGAGTTCATGCGCACTGCGATAAGACGACGGTCTGTTTCCAGCTGAGTCTCGCCAGGTCCTCGTAAACCAATGCCACCCTTCTGCCGCTCAAGGTGAGTCCATCCTCGAATCAATCGAGTTCTGATGTGATCGAGCTGGGCCAGCTCAACCTGCAATTTACCCTCAAAGGTTTTTGCGCGACTGGCAAAAATATCGAGAATAAGTCCAGATCGATCGATCACTCGGGCTTTGACTTGCTTCTCAAGGTTACGCTCTTGACTCGGTGACAAATGCCCATCGAAAATCACCACTTCTGCTTCCGTTGCCTGGACAAGCGCCGCTAATTCCTCAACTTTACCGACACCAATGTAATTCGC
>RGHP01000232.1 GCA_010024125.1 Gammaproteobacteria bacterium
TGATTGCTTCTGCGATTGCGCGATGGTCATCCCAGATGTCGGTTCGTATCGTTTGGTTTTCGAGAACTTGGTGCATTGAGCGGACCATGTGGCTCCATGACTGATCAGCAAGTCTAGTGATCTCGGGATTTCCTGATCGTTCATAGAGCGCCCGATGGAAAGCAATATCAGCAAACGCTAGAGACTGAATTGAGCCATTAGCAGTTGCAGCATCGCCTTGATCGATTAGCTTTTTTAATAATTCTTTGAGTTCGTTATTGACGCGCTTTGCACATAAATAGGCTGCCAGACCGTCGATTGCGCTCCGAACCTGATACAGATTACGGAGTTGTTCGGGAACGATTGGAGCAACCATTTTGCCTTTTCGACCGTAATCCGAGATAAGACCCTCCCGCTCAAGAAGAACTAACGCGTGACTAATTGGTTGTCTGCTCACGCCGAGCTGCTCTGCCAGTTCTTCCTGGCGAAGCGGGGCCTCTGGGTTGAGTGCTCCAGAAAGTATTTGTTTTCTTATCGAGTCGTAAACTTGGTCGACAAGATCAGTTTTATGAATTTGCATATAAATTTTTATTTTTCGAGTTCTGAATTCCGAATTCAGTAAATCAAAGTGCATGCATGGAGTCAAGTAAAAAAGCTGCGTTAGCTTGTGGCTGACGCAGCTTTCTTGTTTCCTTACAGGGCTATTGGTTCCAGGGAGCTGGTTGCGATACGGAAGGGCCTATCTCAAATAACTCTTGGGCGCGTTGTCGTGCCGTATCTGGAAGTTGACCTGTGGCGATTAAAGCAGTGATCGCTGTGAATGCGATATGAGTCGCATTGACTTCGAAGAATTCACGCAACGCTATGCGATTGGCTGAGCGACCGAATCCATCGGTCCCTAAAATATGCAATGGGGCTTCGACGTAGGGGCTGATTTGGGACGGAACAGCGCGTACATAGTCTGTCGCACAGACGATTGGATCGACACCCGCGAGAAGTTTCTCAACCTGAGAGACGTCAGAGGATCCATTGAGTCGACGGTCTCGTTGTACTGATTGGGCATCACGCGCTAATTCACTAAAAGACGTTACTGAAAAAATCTCGCACCGTACCTGGAAGTTCTCTGTGAGCGAGTGAGCAGCTTCAATGACTTGCTTTAAGATCGTGCCTGAACCGAGTAAACGAACGCGAGGCGCTTCTGATGGGCCGGCTGAGTCATAAAGGTACATCCCTCGAATAATATCCTCTGCGATTCCATCCGGAAGCGATGGGTGAGGGTAGTTCTCATTCATTAATGTAACGTAGAAAAACTCATCGTGTTTCTCGTCATACATCCGATGAATTCCGTACTCCACTATAACTGCTAGTTCATGGGCGAAGCATGGGTCATAGGCGCGACAGGTTGGGATGGTCGCTGCGATGAGATGACTAGATCCATCTTGATGCTGAAGCCCTTCACCAGACAGAGTGGTTCTTCCGGCTGTGGCACCGAATAAAAATCCGCGGGCGCGCTGATCTGCGGCCGCCCATATCAAATCACCAATGCGTTGAAAGCCGAACATGGAGTAGTAGATGTACATAGGCAACAGCTCGATATTATGAGCTGAGTACGCAGTCGCAGCTGCCGTCCAGGAGCTAATTGCTCCAGCTTCAGAGATCCCTTCTTCGAGTAACTGGCCGTCTTTCGCCTCTTTGTAGGACACCAGAGAGCCGGCATCCTCAGGTTCATAAGTTTGACCATGAGGCGAATAAATACCGATCTGGTGGAAGAGGGTTTGCATGCCGAATGTCCGCGCTTCATCCGCAACGATCGGAACGAGGCGCTGACCAAATTGTTTGTTTCTTAATAGACCGCTGATGATGCGGACCAACGCCATCGTCGTTGACATCTCTTTTCCGTCAGCCTCGATCGCTGCTTTTGCATATACACTGATCGGCGGGCGTGCCGGCAATTGATTCGCAGTGCTGGAAAAGCGCTTCGGTAAGAAGCCGCCAAGTTCTTGACGACGCTCTAAGAGGTATTGGCTTTCTTTAGAGTCATGGGGTGGCTTCACAAATTCGAGCCGCTCAACTTGCGCATCAGTCAGTGGTAGTTGAAAGCGGTCACGAAATGCCAGCAAACTCTCAATATCCAACTTTTTCGCTTGGTGTGCTGTCATTTTTGATTCGCCAGCTCCGCCCATGCCATATCCTTTCTTCGTTTTCGCAAGGATGACTGTCGGTTGCCCCTGGTGAGCCTTAGCGGCAGCAAAGGCTGCAAAGAGCTTTTTGAAATCGTGACCACCGCGTTTTAGTGCGTTGATCTCAGCGTCACTCATGTGCTTCACAAGTGCTGCTGTTTTCGGATCTTTTTCAAAGAATTTGTGGCGGTTGTAGTCACCGTCTTTTGATCCTAAGTTCTGATACTCTCCGTCAGGAGTTTCAGAGAAACGCTTCAGAAGCACATGCTCATGGTCTA
>RGHP01000233.1 GCA_010024125.1 Gammaproteobacteria bacterium
GTTTGAGCGTAGTAAGCCGCACGTAAACGTAGGCACGATTGGTCACGTTGACCATGGTAAGACGACTTTGACAGCGGCGTTGACGCGTGTTGGAGCGGAGGTTTTTGGTGGTGAGACGAGAGCGTTTGACCAGATTGATAATGCACCTGAAGAGCGTGCGCGAGGGATTACGATTTCGACATCGCACGTTGAGTATCAGTCGCATGAGCGTCATTACGCGCACGTAGATTGTCCGGGTCACGCGGATTATGTGAAGAACATGATTACGGGTGCGGCGCAGATGGACGGAGCGATTTTGGTGTGTTCTGCGGCTGATGGTCCGATGCCACAGACGCGTGAGCACATTTTGTTGTCTCGTCAGGTTGGTGTTCCTTACATTGTGGTGTTCTTAAACAAGGCGGACATGGTTGATGATCCTGAGTTGTTGGAACTGGTTGAGATGGAAGTTCGTGAGCTGTTGGATCAGTACGATTTTCCAGGTGACGACACGCCAATTATTGTGGGATCTGCCCTGAAGGCATTGGAAGGTGATACGTCGGACATTGGTATGCCGGCGGTTCAGAAGTTGATTGAGACGTTGGACTCTTATATTCCTGAGCCTGAGCGAGCGATTGACCAAGCGTTTTTGATGCCGATTGAGGATGTGTTCTCGATTTCGGGTCGTGGAACGGTTGTGACGGGTCGTATTGAGCGCGGCATCATCAACGTTGGTGACGAGATTGAGATCGTTGGTATCAAGGATACGACGAAGACGACTTGTACGGGTGTTGAGATGTTCCGCAAGCTGCTTGACGAAGGTCGTGCGGGCGAGAACGTTGGTGTTCTTCTTCGTGGTACTAAGCGTGATGAAGTGGAGCGTGGTCAGGTCTTGGCGAAGCCAGGTTCGATCAATCCGCACACCAAGTTTGAGTGTGAAGTGTATGTATTGTCGAAGGATGAAGGTGGCCGTCATACGCCGTTCTTCAAGGGCTATCGTCCGCAGTTTTACTTCCGTACGACGGATGTGACGGGTGCGTGTGAGCTTCCTTCGGGCACAGAGATGGTCATGCCAGGAGATAACGTGAAGTTGTCGGTTGAGCTGATTTGTCCGATTGCGATGGAAGAAGGTCTGCGTTTTGCGATTCGTGAAGGTGGCCGTACTGTCGGCGCCGGTGTCGTCTCCAAAATCCTAGACTGATTTGTCAAGGCAATTCGCCTAACAGAAAGCCCCGCCTGGTCGGGGCTTTTTTATTTCCTGGAAGCGGTTGACTCACCAGGGTCAGATGCATACACTACCGCACCTTGTTTTTGACTGTCCGCGTTTTGCGGGCAATTTTTGATTGGAGTAGCCAAGTGGCAGTACAGAATCAAAAAATTCGTATTCGGCTTAAGGCTTTCGACCATCGCCTGATCGACGTATCGACTCAGGATATCGTTGAAACTGCTAAGCGTACCGGAGCACAAGTGCGTGGTCCGATTCCGTTGCCGACGCGAATTGAGCGCTACACGGTTCTTGTTTCACCTCACGTGAACAAGGATGCGCGCGATCAGTACGAATTGCGCACACACAAGCGCATGATCGATATCGTTGAGCCAACCGACAAGACTGTCGACGCTTTGATGAAACTTGATCTTGCAGCAGGTGTTGATGTTCAGATCAGCTTAGGCTGATCAAAAGCAGGGGTGCACTAAATCCGCGCACCCCGGTGACAAGCGGTCTGTTTGTATAACTTACTGTGGCCATAGCGGGTTAAGCCCCCTGTGCAGGCAGAGAGGAAGTCGAGATGACAATTGGAGTTGTCGGTCGTAAGACCGGTATGACCCGAGTGTTCACCGAAGAAGGCGTGTCAGTTCCTGTCACTGTCGTTCAAGTTGAGCCAAATCGGGTGAGTCAAGTTAAAACCGTTGAAACAGACGGTTATCAAGCCATCCAGGTGACTGTTGGTGAGCGTCGCGCACAACATCGTGTGTCGCAGCCAGTTAAGGGTCACCTAGCGAAAGCAGAAATGCGCATGGGTCGAGGCCTTTGGGAATTCCGCGTGGAAGACCTGGGTGAACTTGCCGTTGGTGCAGAAATTTCTGTGAATCAGTTCGAAGCCGGTCAGATTGTTGACGTGACAGGTCAGTCGAAGGGTAAGGGTTTTGCTGGTGCTGTGAAGCGCTGGAACTTCCGTACTCAAGACGCGACCCACGGTAACTCGCTGTCGCATCGTGCCCCAGGTTCTATCGGTAACTGCCAAACACCAGGTCGCGTCTTCAAAGGTAAGAAGATGGCTGGCCATATGGGTGCAGAGCGCGTCACCGTTCAAGGCCTCGAAGTCGTCCGTATCGACGAAGAGAAGGGTCTGATCCTGGTCAAGGGTTCTGTTCCAGGTGCGAACGGAACTGACGTCATCATCAAGCCCACAGCGAAGGCCTGAGGGAGTCGAACATGGAATTGAATCTAGTAGCAGGTG
>RGHP01000234.1 GCA_010024125.1 Gammaproteobacteria bacterium
ACGCATTAAGCCCAGACGCCATGCAACGTTTACTGGACTCCCCGATCGATCCAAACGACATCGAGACAATGAGAGACCAGGCGATTTACGAACTACTGTATTCATCAGGCCTTCGACTTGCGGAAGTTTTAGGACTCACAGTCCGCGACATCCAGGGAATACCCGAAGAGCTTAAAGTGCTTGGAAAGGGAAGCAAGGAACGCATTGTTCCCGTGGGAAATAAAGCGAGAAAAGCATTAGCAAACTGGCTCGAAAAGCGAACCGAGTGGGATAACGGACACACTGATCGAGTCTTTATTACAAAAAAGGGGCTCGGTGTGTCACCACGAACAATTCAGCGACGACTCGACTTGCGTGCACAAGCAGCCGGCCTCGACCAACATGTACATCCACATGCGTTACGACATTCTGCAGCAACGCATTTGCTCGAATCATCAGGTGATCTTCGTGCAATTCAAGAGTTTTTGGGGCATCAGAGTCTTTCAACAACACAGATCTACACCCACCTCGATTTCCAGCACCTCGCCGAGGTCTATGACAAAGCGCACCCTCGAGCAAAAACAAAATCATGAAATCAATTCGCGCACTCACGTTTGACCTCGACAACACCTTATGGGAAACCGATGTATCCATTTTAGGTGCAGAAGATGTGATGGCCGCTCACTTACGAAGCCTAACTCCTGCTGCTTGGATGGCCGATTTCAGCCTTGAAACATTTCGTGCGGTGAGAAAGCAAATCGTTGAAGAACGACCTGACATCGCACACAACCTCACTGTCGTTCGCCGAGAAACTTTGGTTCGCTGGTTTGAGAATCAGGGTGCGACACGATCAGTTGCTGAAGATCTTGCCGGTGAAGGGTTTCGCGTATTCTATGAAGAGCGTCAAAAAGTAAATCCCTACCCAGGTACAGTTGAGACTCTTGAGATTTTGTCGAAAGACTATCCTTTAGGTGCGATTACGAACGGCAATGCAGACTTAATGGCGATGCCGTTAGGGCAATACTTTCAATTCTCATTGCAGTCACAACACTTTCCGAAACCGAAACCTGATCCAGCCATGTTCGAAGAAGCATTGAAACGGTTGGGCGTGGAGCCCCACGAGTGCCTGCATATTGGAGATGATATTGAGCATGATGTGATCGGCGCAAAACAACTCGGGATGAAAGCCGTGTGGTTCAATACACATGCTCGAATACCTGAAGAAGAGGTTCCTGCAGATCACACCATCACGAAGCTACAGGAACTCATTGGGATTCTTAAGCAACCCGGTTAATGGGGGCTCCCTCAATGAAGGCTTCAAGATTCGCTTGCATGATATCGATAATCCGTTGACGTGATTCTCGGCTCGCCCACGCTGAATGTGGCGTAATCACTAAATTCGGATGCTTACAATTGAGTAATCGAGAGTCTTTTGCTGGCGGCTCTGTGGTCACCACGTCAAGGCCTGCTCCCGCTAAATGCCCCGACTCTAGGGCATCGCAAAGTGCATCCTCGTCGACCAAACCACCGCGTGCCGTATTGATCAGGAACGAACCGGGTTTCATTTTCTGAAACGCTTCACGGTTCATCATTCTCTGCGTTTGTGCATTCAACAAACCATGCAAGCTGACGAAATCTGATTGCTCAAGTAGCGTGTCAAAACTCACACGCTCAGATCCATCATCATAGTCAACACCATCACGACCCATCACTAACACGCGCATACCGAACGCTTCAGCCAGCCTTCCAACCGCCTGACCCAGCTCACCATAGCCAATCAAGCCAAGCGTACGGCCTGCGAGATCAATAATTGGATAATCCATCAAACAGAACATTGGACTCTCCGACCATCGGCCAGCTTTTACATCATTGCGATAGCGTTCAGCCTGAGTTGCAACCATCAACATCAGCATCAATGTGTGCTGACTCACAGATGGTGTTCCATAAGCGGTGACATTACAGACAACAACGCCGCGGTCGGCAGCAGCCTGCTTATCGACATTATCCGTGCCCGTAGCTGATACCAAAATCAGCTTGAGGTCGGGGGCCGCTTCAAAATGAGCGCGCTCAAATTTCACTTTATTCAAAATGACAACTTCAAAGCCGTGAATTCGTTCAGTCACCAAGTCAGGGGGGGTGACATCATGGGTCACGAATTCAGAGGTTGCACCAGCGAGCTTTTCAAAATCTAACTCGTCAGGCTTCATCGATTGATAATCAAGAAATACAGCGCGCACGTTTTTTCTCTTATGTTGTGGGGAGTCGGTGAGTTTACGCAAATTCAAAAATAAAAAAAGGGCGGCAAAGCCGCCCTAACATGTTCCCCTTAGGAGGTTAAGAGCGTTTGAACTCTGGGTAGGCTTCGATGCCGCAATCAACAACGTCCATACCAAGATATTCTTCCTCTTCGGTGACGCGGATACCCATGATCATTTTCAGAATTCCCCAAACGAT
>RGHP01000235.1 GCA_010024125.1 Gammaproteobacteria bacterium
TTAACTATTCAGTCCAAGATGTTTTCTACGGAAACAGCTTTTTTTGGGTGGGGCCACAATGGTTCATCGAGGTCCTCACTTCCGACGCTTTTCATGCCAGCCTCATGCGAAGCTTGGCATACTCAGCTCTCGTTCTACTCATCGAAATCCCACTCGGTCTCATCATTGCACTTTCAATTCCAAGAACAGGATCCAAAGCGATCAGCTATTTGGTCATCATGTCGATCCCATTGATGATCCCATGGGTCGTTGTTGGGTTGACTTGGGCCATGCTGATTCACCCTCAATGGGGAAGTATCGGAGCCATCCTCTCTCTCGTTGGAATAACCATCAACATGAACAATCCAATCATCGCCTGGATGGTCATCCTCATTGTCGATATCTGGCATTGGACGAGCCTTGTCGTACTTTTGTGCTACTCAGGTCTCATCGCGATCCCCCAACAGTACTATCAGGCAGCGAAGGTGGATGGAGCCTCGCGCTGGGCCATCTTGCGCCATATCGAGCTTCCGAAACTAAAGAAAGTGTTGTTGATCGCGATACTTCTTCGATTCATCGATAGTTTTATGATTTATGTTGAGCCGTTGATTTTGACCAAAGGCGGCCCCGGAACTTCAACTGTATTCATCTCGCATGATTTGATGCGAAACGCTGCGCAACAATTTGACCTCGGACGATCTGCAGCGATTTCGTTGATCTATTTTGCAATTATTTTAGCGATTACATGGGTCATCTACCGTGCCATGAATCCAAAACTATCGCAGTCATAAGACGCCATGTCAGTCCCCTCTCGCATCAAAACCTATATCCCGATCATCTACATGATCTTTCTGATGCTTCCGCTCTACGCAATCTTAATGACAAGCTTTAAAACGGAATTTGAAATCAAAAACCAAATCACTCCGTTTCCGATGCTAGGAACCATGGCGAACTACGAAACGATTTTTAGTGATATCCAAGCAATCGGAGCCCTTTTCAATACGATCATCTATGTCATCGTCAATAATATCTTCACACTCTTAGTCGCCATCCCTGCGGCCTATGCGTTTTCTCGATATTCTTTTCTGGGCGATAAACATTTCTTCTTTTGGTTTCTTGTCAGTCGTATGACACCGCCTGCAGCGGTCGCAATACCCCTGGTTCAGATGTATTCAGCCATAGGGATCGTCGATACCCACCTTGCAGTCGCATTGGCTCACTGTCTGTTCACGGTACCGATCGCTGTTTGGATTCTTGAAGGGTTTATCGCTTCGGTTCCTCGTGAGCTTGACGAGACCGCATACGTTGACGGGTACTCTCAAACTCGATTCTTTTTCCAAATCCTCGTCCCAGCGATCCTTCCAGGTATCGGAGTCACAGCGTTCTTTTGTTTTATTTTTTCATGGGTTGAGATCTTGCTCGCGAATTGGATCACCACCATTGATGCAGTTCCGATTGGTTCGATTATCTTGCGAGCGGGAACCTCACTTGGTCTCAATTCACTAGGCTGGATCAGTGCCATGGCCGTGATCGCAACTGTTCCTGGGGTGCTAATGATCTACTTCGTACGAAACCACCTCGCGAAAGGTTTTTCGATGGGGCAAGTCCGTGAATAGCGCAAAGTCCTATGCGACCGAGAGATTGATATGAGAGCTGCTTCACGAATTGAATACATCGATGTTGCACGCATCCTCGGTATCGCTCTGATGTACTACGGACATATCATTGAGAGTTCGATGAAGCTCGGTAGTGAGACTGCAGCAATCCACTACAAATTCATTTACTCCTTTCATATGCCGCTCTTTTTTATCCTCTCCGGATATTTAGCGTCCAGGCAACCTGCTCATGAGTCTTGGACATGGTTTCTCAAGAAACAAACGTATTCGCGCCTATTGCCCTACGCGCTCTTTTCTATACTTCTGCTGCTTCCGACATTTTTCATTCCAAGTCATTCCGTTGGTTTGGATCTTTCCTCCAGTAGTGGATACATCCGAGGGTTATTTTCAACATTCATTGGCGGATTTCCTGTCTTTAACATCCCAACATGGTTTCTGGTTTGTATTTTTGTCGTTGAGCTTTTCCACTTCGTTTGTCAAAGAAGTGTTTTAAAGACAATCTCTCCACTTGCGTTATGCATCCTCATGTACGTCATCGGAACTGTCGCAGCCTGGTATGCAACATGGCTCAACCCACTCAAACTGCTCTCTGAGAGAGAGTTCATCTTTCCCTACCTCATGGTGCTTGAAGCACTCACAGGCTACGCCTTTTATCTGTTTGGGCTTTCTCTTCGCAACACGCGTTGTTTTGAACGGCTCAACAATGGAGGCAGCCAATTCGGTCTCGCATTACTGTCTCTGGCATTCGTTTATTTAACGTATGACCTCAACCAAGGCATGTTTATTTTGGCCGCTTATGACGCGGTCATTATGGTCGGTTCATCACACGGCAATCC
>RGHP01000236.1 GCA_010024125.1 Gammaproteobacteria bacterium
TTATTAGTCGATGGAGTCCGCCCATTTGACGAGCTCAACTGGGTCGGTCAAACACTCCAGATTGGAACTGCAACATTCGAGGTGGTTGAACCGATCGTACGCTGCAAAGCCACAGAATGCGATTGGCATGGTTCACGGACAGAAGGATTTCTGGATCGACTGGATCAACAGCTCGACACAGATATCTGCGGCTTGTTCTTACGGGCAGTCGGTGACGGTGAGATTAAAATAACCGATCAACTCAGGGTTCTTGGTTAAAGGTAGGTCAACCCTTGGTCTTTGGATTTTTGTTTTGACTGGTTCATCAGAATCGGAACAATCCGCGTAATCGATTCCACCCATTCGTCTTCATCAAACGAGTCAAACTTCAAAGCTGATTCCATTTCGACAAGTGCGCCTTGTACAAGTGCGTCCAACCACATTGCACGCTCAAACGGTTGGCCCCGTGTGCTCGATGATCCAGATAAGACCTGAGCTAACCGCTTCCGCATTTGATACTGCGAGTCTTGGATTTTACTGAGTGCGCCTGCATCAGCGGCCAACGTATCGACAAGTTCATGAATCAGTAGTGAACGCCGCGATGCGTACAATTGAGCTTCAACCCAATCGGATACTGCACGTGTCGGGTCATTCGAGCGACCAAGTAGCTCGATCAGCATTGCAAAATAACGCTCTGCAATCGCAATCAACATGTCACGCTTACTATCAAAATGCTTGTAAATCGTACCCTTACCGATACCTGTCCGCGCTGCAATCATATCAACTGAGACCTGACGAACGCCCTTCTCGGCCATTAAGCTCTCACACACAGACAAAATATCTTGTTCACGACGAATGAACGCTTGTCGCTTCCGTTTCTCACGTTCGAGACGGACGGCCTCAGACAAATTCACGCGTTTGCAGCCCGAAACAAACGATAAAAATTTTCAGTCGTTTGCTCAGCGATTGCTTCAGCACTCGTGCCCCGAAGTGCAGCAACAGCCTCAGCGACATGACTCACAAAAGCAGGCTCATTAGGCTTACCGCGATGAGGCACTGGTGCAAGCCACGGTGCATCGGTTTCAATCAACAAACGGTCTGCGGGGATTTTGCGGCAAACTTCATGCACGTTTGTCGCTTTTGGAAAGCTCACAATGCCGGACATTGAAATGTAGTACCCAAGATCAATTGCCCGTTCAGCCATCTCCCAAGATTCAGTGAAGCAATGTAAAACGCCAGCAACTTCAGTCGATCCATGCGCTTTAATCAATTCAATGGTTTCGTCACGTGCATCACGTGTATGGACTACGATGGGTAAACCCGCCTGTTTACCAGACTCGAGATGCGTCACAAAACTTTCACGCTGCACGTCCGTGACTGGATCATGAAAGCCATCGAGGCCTGTCTCGCCAAGCGCAATCACTGAATCGGATTTAGCAAGCTCCAACAGATGCTCAACCGTCACTCCGGGTTCTTCATGCGCATGACACGGATGAATGCCCACAGTCGCCCAAACAGGCTCATAGGCTTTTGCAAGCTGCCTTGGGCCATCATTTCCTAGCGTAATTGAAATACACAGCATCCGATCGACGCCATGTGCGTGTGCTAAATCTAAGACAGACTGGACACCGCCCTCGCGCTCAGACACATCAATGCAATCAAGGTGACAATGCGAATCGATCATGAAGTTCCTCCGGAGCGCATTGTAACAGCGAACTCCCTGTATTTTGAGGATTCTGCATCGAGAGGTTTGTTAGCGCATCAAAGAGCTCGATATGATCGAGTATCAGTGAGACTGCGATTCCGGGAACAAATGGATCAATCACACCGCTTGGTGCAATCAAGAAAACACGAACTTGAGTCTCAATCGTTCCAAGCGATGAGCCACGGATAGTCAGTGGATGCACTCCACCAACAATCGACACATCAAACTGACCAGGAATAAACAACGCAGGACGCAATCCAAACTCAAGATAATGCGTTAATAGTTCGTAATCGGTATTCACTGTGAGCGAGAGTTCCATGCCGACAGCATAGCCGCCTCATGCGAAAAAAATTCAGCCTTGGACTCTCGTCCAAATAAAACCCCACGCCGCAAACAATGATCCGAGCGCTAATCCAGCATTTACGGCGATTCCAGCCTGCGCCTGTTTTCTCACCTCCACAATTCGCTCTTTGAATTGATAAAGAAGCGTCACGGGAGGATACGGCCCAACCAACGCTGACGTGACTGGGTTGGATACATCGTCAAACTGCGCCCGAATCAGTTGTTCGCACACACGCTCCATCACAATTGATGCAACAAGCGCATCGGCTTTTGCGAATGTTTTCACGACCACTTGGGAGTCTTCACCATGACGGATACGAGTCATTGCCTTCAGAACATCGCGCGCAAGTGCCAACCGTTCTGGGTCTGTTTTTTCGGCCATTGGTTCAGCTAACAGTGTCTCA
>RGHP01000237.1 GCA_010024125.1 Gammaproteobacteria bacterium
ACGGTATTCAGTTGCAGATTTCAGCTGGATTGACTCGGGTGCCATAAATCGATGTCCGAACGTCTCATTTCCACTTTCTAGTCCGAATAAAGTGACTGGCACGATGGCATTATCAAGCATTGCCAAAACCCAATGTACTGGTCGCGGAAATTCATCTCGACCACTGCCCCAACGCATTGGTTTTGATAGCGCCAGATCTGCTATAACTGACTGGCAGACGTCTCCCAAAACTTCTGACGCGGGTTTTCCAGCCTCAATACCTCGATAAACCACCCATTGGCCTTTATCGGTATCAACGACAGAAGTGTGTTCTGGCGAGATATTCAGGCCGCGACAAAAACCAAGCAGCGCCTTTGTGGGTTCATCACCCTGGAATGCTGCTTGAAATGCTGGGCCTTTTCGTTCAAACGGCTTGTCTTCGGATGCTTCTTTCACGCCCTCAATCACGACCCCAAGTCGACGAGGTGCTGCGATGACAGATAGCGACTCATAACCCAATAATGCGTCATTGAGCTTTTGAGCGAACAGTTGCTCGAACTGTGAGTTCAAGGAAGGAAGTGAGGACGAGGGTAATTCTTCACACCCGAGTTCAAATACAAACATCATTATCCTTTGGCTCCTTCCAATACTTCTGCTCTCAACTTATCGTCAGCGAGAGGGAACCCGGCGGCTTTTCTTGAGTCAAAATAACTCTCAGCGACCTGACGGGCTAAGTTTCTAACTTTCAAAATGTACCGTTGTCTTTCTGTTACGCTAATCGCATGTCGCGCATCGAGTAAATTAAATGTATGGCTGGCCTTAAGAACTTGTTCATAGGCTGGGAGCGGGAGCGCAGACTCCAATAATCGCTGACATGCTGTCTCGGCTTCGTCAAAGGCGCTAAATAACCACTCCGTATTTGCATGCTCGAAGTTGTAGGCACTCATTTCTTGCTCATTTTGAAGAAATACATCTCCATATGTGACTGTGCCTTCAGCTGTTTTAGTCCAAACTAAGTCGAACATCGACTCGACGTTTTGCAGATACATCGCGATACGTTCAAGTCCATAAGTCAGTTCGCCAGTTACTGGATAGCACTCAAGTCCACCAACTTGTTGGAAATAGGTGAATTGCGTGACTTCCATGCCGTTAAGCCAAACTTCCCAGCCAAGACCCCAGGCCCCCAGCGTTGGGGATTCCCAGTTATCTTCCACGAGCCTTAAATCATGAACTTCTGGGTCGATACCGAGATACTTTAAGGATCCGAAATACAGTTCAACCAGATTTTTAGGATTTGGTTTCATGACAACCTGAAACTGATAGTAATGTTGTCCACGATTTGGGTTTTCGCCATAACGTCCGTCTGTCGGCCGTCTTGACGGCTGAACATATGCGGCATTCCAGCGCTCTGGACCGATCGCCCGGAGGAAAGTTGCTGGATGGAAGGTTCCAGCGCCCACTTCCATGTCATAGGGTTGTAAAATAACGCAACCTTGATCAGCCCAATATTGCTGAAGGGCGAGGATGAGTCCTTGGAAAGTTGAAATATCTGGTGCGCCAGTTGTCGGCATAGTTGTTCCGTCAGCTAGAATAAAGGGGCACAGTATAGCTAACAGGTTAAGAATTTGTGCAGTTGATTCAGCGGTTTGTTTGGTTTGTTGGCCAAATGCCTCAATTTTTGAAATATCTTGCGGCCAAGGTCATTGGTCTTTACATGATTTACGTTCCGAATCAGTCGATGCAAGTGACTCGTAAAAATATTGATTTAGCGTATCCCGATTTTACCGATGACCAAAAAGCGATACTGACTCAAAATTCTCTCAAAGAGCTTTGTAATAAGTTTTTTGACCTGATTACCACTTGGGTGAAACCTGTGAATTATTCGCAGCGTCAGGTATGCACAATTTCTGGGTTCGACGAGTTCCAGTCAGAATCGCTCAATAAGCCCACACTCATACTGCTTCCACATCTCGGAAATTGGGAGTTGTTTGGCGTTTGGCTAAGTCAGCATCGTTCGTATACCGCGATGTTTCGTCCGCTCAGAGTCCCTGAGATATCTGACATGGTTCGTGAAGCCAGAGAACGTGGCGGAAATAACCTTGTCCCTGCGACTACTGCTGGCGTAAAGCAAATATTGAAGCGATTGAGACGTCGAGAAATGGCTATTGTCCTCCCTGATCAAGCACCTAAAGAGGGCGATGGACAATATGTGCTGTTCTTCGGTCATGAGGTTTTAACGCCTGTTCTGCCGTATCGGTTGGCACTTGCTACAGACGCAGCCGTATTTATCGGTGCTGCATTGAAGCGAGACCAGGGTTATGAAGTCGTGTTAAAACAACTAGAAGCACCAATAGATCATGAGCAACATGCTTGGCTTACGTTGATGAATCGCGAAATTGAGGATTTGGTGCGTGATGATC
>RGHP01000238.1 GCA_010024125.1 Gammaproteobacteria bacterium
CGGTTAAAGGTCCGATTATCTCGGTAAAAATATCGACTGCCAGTTGTAAGTTTTTAGACGGTGGGGTCTACTATTGGCATCTGCCGCAGGACGCGGCGGGGAGAATAAGAAAAAAGAGAACAAGAAGAAGCAGTCAAGGAGTGCTGCGGGCGTCACCCTATGGTGCGCCCATTTTAAAGCCAAGCCCTAACCTAGGTACCGCCGACCGGCTTACGAGATAGGGGGGTACTGGAAAAACGCCTGAGTGAGGGCCGCGATCATTACCATAGCGAAGAACGCAACCAGGGCCGCGACACCACCTGACCAGATTAGACCTAACCTCGGCCTGAAGAACTGAAAAACGTACTGGCCTATGAAGCCACCAAAGCCACAAATCAGAATGGCATAGATTAATCCGAGTGGGTCTGACATTTTCGCCCCTTCACAGCACTCAATCGTTAGTTAGGATCATATGTCCACCGGTAATGCGGTGGTGTTGGTCCCTTATTGCGCTCGTTGGAAAGCGATTGCTCATATGCATGCGCAGTCAAACCGACACTCCGCGACAGGCAAAATAACCCACGTGCAAGGGTTGCCGGTACCCCTAGCGCACCATAAATAGCCGCAGTCGCACCGTCGATGTTCATGGCTATCCTTTTTCCTTTTCGCTGTTCGATCGCGTCTTGGATTCGCTCGGCAACGTCAGCGAAACGTGAATCAATTGATGGATCGTCTTGAGAGCAGCCTCTCAGTAACTCCATCAGCGGTAGCGCTCTTGGGTCCTCGGGCTTATGAAAGCGATGCCCGAAACCGGGAACGAATTGAATACCATTCGCTGCGAGTTCATCAAGAGACTGGTTAATCGCTTCGTCAAGCGATCGGTCGGAGCATTTTCCAAGGATGTCTTGATATAGCTCGAGCGATTGTTCGCCAGCACCCCCATGAACATCACCAAGCATGTTGACACCCGATGCGATGGCGTTATTGATTCCAACCCCACAGGTGATCGCCATTCGGCTCGCTGCGATTGATGGCGCTTGAGGGCCATGATCGACAGAAGCGACAAGTGCCGCGTCAAGCAGCCGTGTTTGGGCGGCTGACGGGGTGCCTCCCATTACCATCAACCATATCATTTGGGTAAAGGTATGCGACTTGATCAACTCTTCGATTGGCTGCCCACGAAATTCGATTTGTCCTGGTTCCATCCGAATGATCTTCGTTGTCCACCAATCAGCCACATCACTCATCGAATCGATCCCTCGTTTTTTAGTTCTTGGATGCGATTGGAATCGTACCCCAATTCCTGAAGAATCGAGTCGGTCGATTCACCCAGGGCCTCCACATGAGATGCTGGTTTGAGTCGTTCTTGATTTAAAAGAAAGCCGTTGGTTACGACATCGATGCGCTCTGCGGGGTAAGTCTGGTCGAGCGAGAGCGTGAATTCGCGGTCGCTGACCTGTTGCAGTTGCAGTGCTTCTTTAACACTCAAAACAGGACCTGCGGGGATATTTGCTGCATTTAAGCGATCGAGCCACTCAGCGGTTGATCGACCCATCAAGATCGTTTCGATATCAGATTTCAGTGTGTATCGGTTTTCTTTCCGTAATTCGCGTGATTGATACAACGGATTGTCGTTGAGCTCTGGCGCCTCGAGCACGGCAATGAGTTGCTCCCATTGCCGATCCTGATTGGCAGCGATATTGATGAGCCCATCTTGAGTCTTAAAGGCACCGCTCGGAGCGGAGGTCATATTTTCATTGCCGACGCGGGTCGGTTCGTTATGGTTCATGAGAAGATTTGATACCGCCCAGCCCATGGTGGTTAGGACACTTTCGAGCATCGATACATCAATGTATTGGGATGTTTTTTGATGGAGCGCCGCTGACACCGCTAGGGCGGCTGTGAGACCGCCAATGGTGTCAGCGATCGGGTAACCAACACGGTAGGGGGGTGTCGTGGTATCCCCCGTGATATCCATGACCCCACTCATACCTTGGATGATTTGATCGTACGCCGGGTTATCTTTCAGTGGGCCGTCTTGACCGAACCCCGAGATGGCGCAGTAGATGATCGGGTCTTTGATCGCTCGACATGCCTCAAAACCGAGGCCGAGGCGATCCATCACCCCGGGTCTGAAGTTTTCAATGACCGCGTCAGAGGTTTTGAGAAGGTCTGTGAAGATCTGTTTTCCGTTACCGGTTTTTAAGTCGAGAGCAATCGAGCGCTTGCCAGCGTTTTGTGCTAAGAACGAGATCCCCATCCGGTTCTGGTTCCATGACGCGTTGGCTCCTAGTTGACGGGCAAGGTCCCCATCAAGCGGACCTTGCCCGTCAACTAGGAGCCAACGCGTCATGGAACCAGAACCGGATGGGGATCTCGTTCTT
>RGHP01000239.1 GCA_010024125.1 Gammaproteobacteria bacterium
ATCAATTGAGGTTGCGATTGCGACATCATTATCTGAGCTTGTAGCCTTTTGAAGTACGTCATCGAATAGCGAGAATACAAGACTCGATTTAGCAATAACGCCGTACTGATATCTTACCGACAGTCTCACCGCGGGCTGTTGCGACCACCGGCGTTCTCACATTGTCGGGTAATCGATTGACGATGTCTTCTTCACCAATTGCTCGAAGCAACTCAACCACGAGCGCCTCCTGACCTCGCAGTGAGCCATCTTCGCATTTTAGTGCAAATCCAATTTCTCGATCAGCGATTGCACCTAAATAGACACCTTCGGCACCCATCTTGACCTGCAAGCGTCCTTGTCCTGCCTCGAGAAGTTGGGTGTCTAAGCGATCTGACCCGGCAACCATGAAGGGTGCACTTGCTTGTGCGTTGCGCAGCCTGCGAGCAGCCGCATTGAATTCATTTGAAAACCGCTCAGCACCAAGCTTCGCGAATCCCAGTGCCATGACATCCAATGGAAGCGCGTAGGTTGGAACAGAGCAGCCATCAGATGCGTAATCGAGTGAATTCGCATCGACCCCGAAAATCAGGCTCATATGCTCTCGAATTTTGGCTTGAAGGGGATGGTCGTATGCAGTGTATCCATTGGTTTGCCAACCAACATGTCGACAGACCGATAACATCCCTGTGTGTTTCCCAGAGCAACAGTGATGGAGTTGTGTGGCAGTGACATGGTCATGGCTCAGCTTTAAACGCACAGGTTCAGTAAACGGGAGTGTGACGCCGCACTCAAGATCATCAACATCGAGATCTAACTGATCAAGCCACCGACTCAATAACGTCACGTGCTCGTGTTCCCCGTTATGGGATGCGCAGGCAATTGCCAGATGCTCATCTGAAAGCCCAAGAGCATCGGCCGCTCCACTCAACACCAGTTCAAGTGCATGGATCCATTTGGCAGCAGAGCGCGGAAAGGTCTCGCGTTGTAAATCACCGAATGACAGTAGCGTGTGGCCATCCGCGTTCATCACAATGCCGTGACCGAGTGATGAGCTTTCGAGGCGATGACCGCGCGATATTTCGACAATCCAAGGATCCATGTTTCCACCAGTGAGTAATTGAATGACAAGAATTGCTGAATTGAGGGTGTTAACGCAAGCGGCTTTGTCGACTAAAGCTTGGTCTTAAAAATTCCATTTGATCTGATCGAATCCGATGCGAATTAATCAGTGCCAAATATTCCGCATGGTTTGGGGTGTATGGGAGTGCGAGTAGTTCCAAATTTGTTTCATCAATCAGCTTATTACCTTTGAACTGATTGCATCGTTTGCATGCTGAAACCACATTCATCCATGTGTCTTCGCCACCCTTTGATATCGGGATGACATGATCTCGTGTGAGGTGGCGTTCTTCATGCTGTTTGCCGCAGTAGAGGCAGAGATGTTGGTCGCGACGAAAGAGGGATGTGTTGGTGAGGCTTGGGATTCGGCTTGCAAGATCAAATACGCGACCTTCGCAAGCCATGATCGAGTGCAGTACCAGTGTTGACTGCGTTCCGGTCAGTCTCGATCGTCCACCTCGGACAGTCATACAGGGAGAACCAAGCGTCCAAGCCACCATCCCTCGGGCCTGCAGGGTCACAGCATCTTCCCAGTTCAGCCATTCGACTGGGGAGCCGGCGATATTTAAACGCAAGATCCTTTCGTTCATGAGCTCTCCTCATACGAAAAGCTACATGTTTTTTATGACAATTCAACCCTCATTAAGAGATGAATTACGCAAATATATTTAGGTAGCGTACCAAGTGGAATGTGATCGACGCTTGTTGCATCAAAGTCAGTCAGATTTTTCTCTGTAATTCCACCAGATGCCTCCAATTCAATATGCTAACGACCTACCTTTGATCGTTTTGACTGTCTGTTCGAGCACCTTCGTGAAGCGCGTGCTGGACGTCTGCTGCAACAGCGGTAGGAGTTTGAGTCTTTAAGGCATTCCGAGTGGGCGGCCACCATCAAGAGGGAGAACTGATCCTGTGGTGTAACGGTTGGTTTGGAGGTAACAAATGGCTTCAATGGCGACATCGAATCCAGGCACAATTTTGAGCGCACTCTTGTTCTGTGCATGCTCGCGGTAGTCAGCATCATCTTCGTCACGAAACTCGAGCAATGCAGGACAAAGCGCATTGACGCGGATATCGGGCGCGTATTTTTTTGCCTGACTTTTGGTGAGATTAAGCATCGCGCTCTTCGATGCAGCATAGGCCATATGCTGATCACTTCCCCGATTGGCAACATGATCGGAAATATTGATGACTGACGGATTATCCGATTGCAGAAGTGCATTTGCGAGCTTGTCAGTGAGTACCATCGAGGCACCGA
>RGHP01000240.1 GCA_010024125.1 Gammaproteobacteria bacterium
GGCAGACCGCGTGTTTCAGGGCCAAATAATAGAATATCATTGGGTTGATAGGTGATCGCGTCATAAGCTGTGGTGCCTTTCGTTGAGAGCGCAAAAATACGTTTTCGAGGTGTTTCGACGTAATGCTCCCATGACTCAAATTCTGTGACGCGTGCGAGATCGTGATAATCCAACCCAGATCGCCGGACTGATTTTTCATCCAGCGAAAATCCGAGTGGGCGAATCAGGTGCAATTGACTGCCGGTATTCGCGCATAAGCGAATAATATTTCCTGTATTTGGCGGAATTTCTGGTTGATAAAGGCAGACTGTGAGCATGGCGAGACGATACGCGCGTTACTAACGAAAAGGAAGTGTCCTTAAGCGGTTCCAAAATGGAACGGATCAAGTATCTCAAAGGCCCTTTTTTTCTTGAGTCATGGCAATGATCATTACGTCATGGAGGGCTTATGCAAGCAGTCGAAACACAGATCATACCGCGAACATCAGATATCGGTAATCTCGAAGTCAAACGCGCATTACCGTCACGAGAAAGGCGTTCTGTTGGTTCGTTTGTATTTTGGGATCAATTTGGTCCTGGTGAACTGATTCAGGAGGTTGGACTTGATGTCCGGCCTCATCCACATATTGGGCTCTCAACATTTAGCTATTTATTTACGGGAACAATGCAGCATCGAGATAGTCTCGGTAACGATATGATCATTGGGCCAGGTGCGGTTAACTTGATGACAGCTGGCTCTGGCATTGTTCATTCTGAGCGATCGGATGCTGAATCCCGAGCGAATATTTCTCAATTGTTTGGAATTCAAAGTTGGCTCGCATTACCGCAATCGTTAGAGGAATCAGCACCAAGCTTTGAGCACTACAGTGGCTCGAGTCTGCCTCAATTTTCTGAGGGTGGTGTTGAAGGTCGAGTATTGCTTGGCGAGTGGTCTGGTTTGAAAAGCCCGGTGTCTTTCCCCTGGGACTCTCTGTATGTGGATTTTCAGATGGCTGAAAATGGTGTCGTCTATTTTCCGAAAGATCATCAAGAACGAGCTGTCTACAGTGCGCAGGGTGCGATAGAGGTCGATGGGGTTTTGTATCCTGAATCGGAGCTACTGATTCTAGCCCCTAATAGAGATGTGCGCATCGTAGCTCCGCATGGCGCTCGAGTTCTGGTGTTCGGTGGCGAACCTCTTGATGGACCGCGGCACCTGTGGTGGAACTTTGTGTCATCGAGTAAGGATCGAATTGAGCAGGCAAAAGCCGACTGGGTAGACGGTCGATTCGCTCAAGTGCCCGGAGAAAACGAGTTTATCCCGTTGCCAGAAAATAGCTGATTTCTGAGCCAATGCGCGAGTGCTTGCTCTGGAATGTTTGGGATGTGTTCGTTTTCGATAATGGGCATCAATTCAAAGTGAATGGGTTGGTCGAGGCGCTTTTTGATCTCGTGCATGTACAAACCAAGCCTGAGTGTGAGTGCTGTTCGCGATGCTTGCTGAAAGAGCTTTGAGTTTGATCCGTCAAAGCGAACGGGGAGCACATCGCATCCAGATGCTTTGACGAGTCTGCCAACCAGGGGCTTCCATGGATCATCTTCCACAGGTGCGCCCCGCTTTTGAGACCAAGAGACGCCGCCTGCAGGAAACAGAGCAACCACACCTCCGTTTTTGAGAGTTTGTATAGACTGCCGGCGTGTATCGACGTTGAGTTTGGTCGCCTGTCGTCCGGGTTGAAACTCGATGGGAAGGATATTTGGGTTAAGTGTCGGCTCCTGTCGTAAAACACCGTTTGCGATGACCCGGAAGTCGGGATCCAGTCGCGATGCGATCCATGCGAGCGTCACGCCATCTGAAACACCGAAGGGATGATTGGCGACTAATAATAGGCCGCGGTTTTTTCGGCGTTCGGGAATCCTGATGCGCTCTGTTGCAGGTCCCCGACATCCCAAATGATCCATTGCCACATCCCACACATCCGGCGTTTGATAAGTTGTGGATGCTGACTGAAACGCGCGATAACGGCGCATGAGCCGTCCTCGACCTGTCACGGCTTCCATTGTTTTGATTATTAGCCGTTGTGGGATTGGCATCCAATCTTCGGCGTAAGAAATGGTTTGCGGTTTCAAAGTCAGTTCATCAAACGTCAAGACACTGCAATAAAACCTACATAGACTAATGAAATCAAGTAGGAGGAAAACATGAGGCATTTGACAGATACGCATGCACATACAGTGGCAAGTACGCATGCGTATTCCACGGTCGAAGAATATTTTCGAGCTGCTGCAGACAAAGGTCTCCAGTTATTCAGTATTACTGATCACGGCCCAGAGATGCCTGACTCTCCTCATCCGTGG
>RGHP01000025.1 GCA_010024125.1 Gammaproteobacteria bacterium
TCGATATGGCCGTTCACTCCCTGCTCACGCAAGATCGCAACACGTGGTCGCGATTGGGACACACGACGCGTCTCAGGGACCTTACCCATCGCTGGGATGACAGCTGAATTTAATCCGTCATGCGTGCGCGTGATTTGCAACGCCTCTTGATCCACACATTCAGGGTTATCACGTAAACGTGCCATCGCAAGACTCACTGCCGACCATGACTGTTGGAGCGCCACACGACTCTCGTTGAAGAGCAGTTGTTCTTTGTGAGTGATTGATAATGTATCTGATTGATCAATCTCACCCAGCACGTGCACGCTGAGCCCTGCATGGTTGCATGCGTCGATGACTGCAGAACAATCTGAGTTCGCGACCTCAATGACACAGCCAATTTCTTCGTTAAACCAAAAGACAATTGGATCAACATCCGCAGGAGTCACCGCTTTCAGGCCGCATCGTGATGCAAATAGCATTTCAGAAACGGTCGCCAATAAACCACCATCGGACCGGTCGTGGTACGCAAGTAATCGACCATCGGCAACCAACGTTTGTACTAAATCAAAACATGCCTTGAGGTCTAAAGGCTGAATATCTGGCGGAATGTCACCGAACTGCGAAGTCACCTCGCAGGCAATTGACCCAGCCATACGCTGCTGTCCAAGATCAATCGCGATTAGTGAAGAATCCTGACCTCGAAGTAACGGTGTCACTGTCTTTTCGACATCAGTCACAGGCGCAAATCCTGAGCAGATCAGCGACATCGGACCTATCACTTCATGCGTACCTGCCTCGTCTGACCACCGCGTCTTCATCGACATCGAATCTTTCCCAACAGGGATACAGACACCAAGCGTTGGACAGAACTCACCACCCACTGCTTTAACAGCCTCGTAAAGACGGGCATCTTCACCTTCAGTTCCAGCAGCACACATCCAGTTGGCAGACAGTTTAATCTGTCCAAGTGAACCAATTGGCGTACCCGCCATATTCATGAGTGTTTCAGCAACTGCCATTCGCGCGGATGCACCGGCATCAACGAGAGCAAGCGGTGTGCGCTCACCCATCGCCATGGCTTCACCAGTCACTGAACCAATTGCTGAATGTGTCACGGCGCAATCCGCGACAGGAACCTGCCAAGGTCCAACCATCTGATCTTGATGAACGAGACCCGAGACTGTCCGATCACCAATGGTGATCAAGAAATTTTTTGATGCCACCGTCGGATGACTCAAGACGCGGTGTGCTAATTCTGAGAACTGATGATGATCAAATTGGGCCGGTTTTAGCTGCACAGACAGGGTCGATGCGTCTCGATGCATCTTCGGCGGCTTTCCGAACAGCACATCGACAGGTAGATCAACTGGCGCAGATGTTTCACCTGTTTTAGTAACCGACAGATGCGGCTTGTCATGGGCATGCCCTACAACTGCATAGGGGCACCGTTCACGCGCACAAATCGCTTCAAACTCATCGAGTTTTGCTGGGTCGACTGCCAATACATAGCGCTCTTGGGCTTCGTTACACCAAAGCGCAAGTGGGGATAACGATGGGTCAGCGGATGGAATCCAATCCATCGAAAAATCAGCCCCTACCCCACCATCTTTCACAAGCTCAGGTAATGCATTTGATAAGCCACCAGCTCCAACGTCATGGATGAACACAATCGGATTGTCTTGGCCACGAAGCCAGCATCGATCAATCACTTCCTGGCACCGACGCTCCATTTCCGGGTTGGCTCGCTGCACAGATGCGTAATCAAGATCACTACCTGATGTGCCTTCTCCAGCCGAACTGGCTGCACCACCACCCAAACCGATCAACATCGCTGGTCCACCCAGCACAACAAGTGGTGTTCCCTCGGAAAACGGCTTTTTCTCAACTTGACCTTCGGAGATTGAGCCGATACCACCTGCGATCATGATTGGCTTCACATAACCACGACGACGAGTGCCGATGGTTGTTTCTTCAAATGCCTCATAGGCTCTGAAATAACCATTCAGGTTTGGCCGTCCAAACTCATTATTAAACGCAGCACCACCAATCGGTCCTTCAAGCATGATCTGGAGTGATGTTGCCAATCGACTCGGCATTGGTAAATCCTGCTCCCACGGCATTTCAAGCCCGGGAATTCGAAGATAATTCACACTAAAGCCTGTCAGTCCGGCTTTTGGTTTTGCGCCACGCCCAGTTGCACCCTCATCGCGAATCTCACCGCCAGCACCAGTTGCAGCACCTGGATTCGGGGAGACAGCAGTCGGGTGATTATGCGTCTCAACTTTCATCACCAGATGAACAGGTTCCACGACGGGTTGATACGCGTGTGTGATTGGGTTGATCAAAAATCGCTCAGCCGTTGGGCCTTGCACGACAGCCGCGTTATCGGCGTAGGCAGACAAGACACCACCGGGTGCAATCTCGTGGGTATTTCGAATCCACTGGAACAAGCTTTTCGGTTGATCTTCACCGTCGAGCGTCCAAGAGGCGTTGAATATCTTATGACGGCAATGCTCGGAGTTGGCTTGCGCGAACATCATCAATTCCACGTCAGTTGGGTCGCGAGCAAGCTTGGCGTAGGCATTTGCGAGGTACTCAATTTCATCATCAGATAGCGCAAGCCCGTGAACCAAGTTTGCGTGGTTGAGTGCGCTAATTGGGTCTGATCCGAGAGTCACAATCCCTAATGGGTCTGGTGCACCGGGGGTGAAGAATGCGTCCGTGGGCAGATCGACAAGTACGTCTTCCATCATCGGATCCGAGATTAATCCATTCAGAAGCACACGTTCAGCATCTGACATCGAACCAGAAACAACCACATGCATGCCTCTCTCGATGCGATTGACCGCATCAAATCCACAATTCTTCGCAATCTCAGTTGCTTTGGAACTCCATGGGGATGTGGTACCCGAACGTGGTACAACAACCAAACCTTGGCCCAAAGTCATTGGCTTTGCATCAAGTAATTGCTCCAACTTTTTCGTATCTTGAGCGTCTCCCATCACGAAAAATACGTACGTACATGTGAGATCTTTAACGTCGAGACCAACTGCTTTTGCACGAGTGATGAGTGACTGAATACGAAAAGACGAGAGGGCATGTCCTCCCTGCAGAATGAGCATGTCAATCGGTCCTTGATGCGATCGAAAATTCAAAAACGAGAGTTTAGCAGAGCCAACCGCATCGCCGGAGTGTTCAGTGGATTTTTTTAGTGAGAGCTAGCCGATTTACTCGATCTGCGAGCTTGGAAGAACTGTTGCAACAGTACAGCTGATTCATCCGCACAGAGCCCACCACGAACATCGAGACGGTGGTTATAAAACGATGCATCAGGTAACTGAAGTTGCGACTCTAAGACCCCTGCCCTCGGTTCTTTGGCTGCATATACAACACGTGCAATGCGTGCATGAATCAGCGCACCAAAACACATCGTGCACGGTTCGAGCGTGACATACAGGGTGGTATTTGGAAGCCTGTAATTCTGAACCTGATGACAGGCATGACGAATCGCCGCAATTTCAGCATGATGACTTGCATCATGAGTTGAAATGGGCGCGTTCCAACCCTCGCCAATAATTGCACCATCGCGAACCAAGACAGCCCCAACCGGAACTTCATCAAGCGAAGCAGCATGCTCGGCCAGCTCTAAAGCACGACCCATCCATCGCAAATCATCCTCGCTAAATTCACTCTGTGTCATCTGCTCCTCAACGATCAGTCGGTTGACGATCTTCTCTGAATGGGGTTTCCTGCACGTTCTGTCTATTCGTGCAAAACACAGGATAACAAACGATGTCGACAATATATCCAAAGATCGATCCAAACGGACTACTCGAATACTCAGTGGTGTTTACCGATCGTTCGATGAATCATATGTCCCAGGCTTTTCAAGATGTCATGAAGGGTCTGCATGCAGGTCTCACATCAGTCTACAAGGCACCATCCTGTGTTTTGGTCCCAGGCGGCGGAACATTTGCGATGGAATCTGTGGCGCGTCAGTTCGCGAAAGATCAAAAAGTACTGGTCATCAGAAACGGCTGGTTCAGTTTCCGCTGGACTCAGATTTTTGACCAAGGCGTCACACCGGCGCACGCTGAAGTCGCAAAGGCACGACCGGATACGAGTGCTCCCGACCAACAATTTTCGCCCGTGCCGGTCGAAGAAGTGTGTGCTCAGATACGAGCTGAAAAACCCAACCTAGTGGTTGCGCCTCATGTCGAAACATCCGCCGGCATGTTGTTACCAGACAGCTATATACAAGCGCTAACACAAGCCGCTCATGACGTTGGAGCGTTATTCGTTCTCGATTGTGTTGCAGCGGGTGCCTTGTGGGCAGATATGGATCAACTTGGAATTGATGTGTTAATCACAGCTCCACAGAAAGGCTGGACGTCAACGCCTTGTGCTGGAGTTGTGATGCTGTCAGAGCGCGCACTAGCCCGACTTGAAACCACAACATCAGACAGTTTCGCACTCGATTTGAAAAAGTGGCATAGCATCATGGGTGCCTATTTAGGAGGTGGCCATGCGTACCATGCGACCGTGCCAACAGATGGGCTCGCAACGTTCCTTGAGACATACAATGAAATGGCAGGTGTTGGCTTTGATGCTTTGAAAACCAGGCAAATCGAACTTGGGCGTCAGGTACGCGAGCTCATGGAGGGTTATGGATTCAAGAGTCTTGCGGCAGAAGGCTTCAAATCACCGACGGTCGTTGTGTCACATACCGACCGGGCGGACTTTAAAAATGGCAGCGCATTTGCGGCCGCTGGGCTTCAAATCGCAGCAGGTGTTCCGCTTGAGTGCGGAGAATCCGCTGATTTCCAGACCTTCAGAATCGGCCTATTTGGGATGGATAAGTTGATGCATATTGATCGCACGGTGTCACTCTTAGATGACGCCCTGAAAACAATTGTTTAACCCGAGTGTGATGAACTGAATAGATTCACCAAAACGACACCGGACACAATTAATGCAAGCCCAACAATGGCTTGCCACTGCAGAAGCTGTTTGTAAAAGAATGCGCTAAACACAGCGATCAAAAACACACCGATTCCGCTCCAGATCGCGTAAACAATCGCTATCGGAATCTCACGAATCGCGAATGTCAGGCAGTAAAAAGCGATCGCATAACAAAGAATCATTGTGACTGTCGGCACAATCCGAGTGAAATTCTGAGTTGCCGGAAGTAACAATGTTCCAATCACCTCACAAACAATCGCGCCACCCAAGAAAAAATAACTCGTCACACATCACCCTTCGCTTGCGCGCCTTGTAATTCAGCTAGCGGATCAGGGGACCAGTATCCCGAAAGCTTTTCCATATGATCGTTAAAGTGCTTGAGCTCTCGGCGTGATTTTCGATCTTGCAAACCACAGCCTGTCTCAACCAAATATTCGATCCACGCAAAAAATGAAATACGGCTTGGAATATAGTTCATCGAAATTTGATCCATCACGACCACCTCGTGCGCAAGCGCACATAAAGGGGATTCAGAGCTGTCAGTCACCGCAACGATCCGAATCCCAGTCTCTTTTGCCATCTTTGCGACCTTAATCGACTGAGATGCGTAAGGATGCGTTGAAAAAATAACGAGCACATGATCAGGTCTCGCAAGCATTAAATGATCGAATGCAGCACTTTCCGAGTTCGGCACAAGAAACACATTGTGCTGGATCATGTTGAGCAAATAGGCGAGGTAATGCGACAAGCTGTATGCACTTCGAAATCCAGCAACGTGGCATGGTGACTGAAATATTAAGCGCGCGATTCGATCAAATTGTTCGCGTTTCTCCGAAACGAATACGCTTCCAAGTGCGACGCGGAATGAGTGTTCATGCTCACTTTCCTTGACGGTCGAAGTAGGCTGCGATGTACCCAGAAACTCTCGCCGAAAAATAGATTGCAGGCTCTGATAGTTATCTAACCGTAAGGATTTGACCAAGCGCATCACAGTCGAGGGCGTCACCCCTGACCGCGCTGCTAACTGCCTGACGCTCAAAAATGGGATATCAGAACCATGGCGTAACATGAACCGCCCAACGCGTTGCTGAGTCGGCGGGCATCCCTCGATTTTGGCTCTCATTGCATGGATATTCATGATTCACCGACGAAACAAATGTGCCGAAATGAAGCCATAGCTCGACATTTCGACACAACTGTACCACAAAGTTTGCGATCGTTTCGCGACTCAGTGATAGTTTCCATGTCTTGTTAGGACATAAAAGTACAACAATAAGGAGTACATCGATGAAGATTAAACACTTCGCCCTCGCGTCTGTTGCCGCGCTTGGCCTCACTGCAGGTGCGGTACAAGCTCAACAGTTCATCTCAATCGGTACTGGTGGCGTGACTGGTGTTTACTATCCTACGGGTGGTGCCATCTGTCGTCTGGTCAACAAGGACCGTAAAACACACGGTATTCGTTGTTCAGCGGAATCAACTGGCGGTTCTGTATACAACATCAACACAATCCGCGCTGGTGAACTCGAGTTCGGCGTTGCCCAGTCTGACTGGCAGTATCACGCATACAATGGCACATCGAAATTCAAGGATCAGGGTGCATTCACAGATCTCCGTGCTGTGTTTTCGGTTCACCCTGAACCATTCACGTTGCTTGTTCGCGGCAAGTCATTCAACAACGTCAAAAAGTTTGAGGATCTGAAAGGTCTCAAAGTCAACGTTGGTAATCCAGGCTCAGGCCAGCGTGCAACCATGGAAGTGGTAATGGATGCATTTGGTATGAAGATGAGCGACTTCGCTGTTGCAGCAGAGCTCAAAGGTTCTGAGATGGCGCAGGCACTTTGCGATGGAAAGATCGACGCGATGATCTACACCATCGGTCACCCTGCTGCTGCGATCACAGAAGCGACCAATAGCTGTGACGTTCGCCTTGTGTCTGTCAAAGGTGCGCCGATCGACAAGCTCGTTGCTGACAATTCATTCTATCGTGTGGCAACTGTCCCAGGCGGTATGTACAAAGATAACCCAAATGACACAACTACATTTGGTGTTGGAGCAACGTTCGTCACATCTGCCAAGATCCCTGATGAAGTAGTCTATACCGTCGTTAAAGCGGTCTTCGATAACTTTGCAGACTTCAAGAAACTCCACCCAGCATTCGCGAATCTCGATGAAAAGCAAATGATCAGCGATGGTCTTTCTGCGCCAATCCATCCAGGTGCGATGAAGTACTACAAAGAACGCGGCTGGAAATAACAAGCAGCCAACACTGAGGGGGCGCAAGCCCCCTCTTACTGACCGGCACGACTCACATGAACACCAACCAATCGCTCTCTATTGCAGAAGACCAGTGTCATCCGCCAGTTCGGAGTGCGCGAACATTCATCTTGACCTTGTGTTTTTTGTGGTCAGTGTTTCAACTCTACGTCGCGTCAGTCATCCCATTCGTTCTCACTGAATGGACGGGGCTGAGTCTCGTTTTTAACAATCAGGAAATTCGTCAAATTCATTTGGCCTTTGCGCTCTCGCTTGCAATGCTTGCGTTTCCGTTAAGAAAGAATGCGGCTCAACCAACAACCCCTTGGTATGACTACGCAGCAGCCCTCATCGCTGCCTCATCCTGCCTTTACCTTCTGATTTTTAAAGACCAGATTTCAGACCGGGCCGGGCTCCCGACAACCGGAGATCTTTGGGTTTCCGCCATTGGCATGTTAAGCCTCGCGCTCGCACTCTACCGCTGCCTTGGATTGCCACTATTACTGGTCTGCTCATTTTTCCTGTTTTATGTTTTCTTTGGCGATCAAAGCTTTATGCCAGAGACCGTACAGTGGAAAGGCGCGTCATTAAACAAGGCACTGTGGCATTTCTGGATGCAAACGGAGGGGGTATTTGGTGTCGCTCTCGGCGTCGCATCATCGATGATATTTCTATTTGTGTTATTCGGTGCCCTACTCGAAAAAGCGGGCGCCGGCATCTACTTCATACGGCTTGCATATGCGTTATTGGGACACATGCGAGGCGGTCCAGCAAAAGCGGCTGTCGTCGCATCTGGCCTTTCAGGAATTTACTCGGGCTCGTCGATTGCAAATGTTGTTTCAACAGGAACGTTCACCATTCCATTGATGAAGAAAACCGGCCTGACACCTGAAAAAGCAGGTGCAGTCGAGGTCGCCGCATCTACCAATGGACAGTTAACTCCTCCTGTGATGGGAGCAGCCGCTTTCTTAATCGCTGAGTTCACTGGAATTTCATACTTAGAACTCATTACCCATGCGGTATTGCCAGCAATCGTGTCGTACATCGGACTGATGTATATCGTTCACTTAGAGGCAGTCAAATTAGGCCTCCAAGGATCTGAAAAGTCGTCGCGCGCACTACCGCTTGCGCAAAAACTGGGAGGTGTCATTGCTGGATTTGTCGGGTTTGGTCTTCTCGGCGTTCTGACCCACCTGCTCTTTGGCTGGACCCAGGACGTTCTGCCAAGTGCCACAATCCCTGCCGCAATCGCTATCTTTCTAGCGATCTATTTGGTGACGCTGAAAATAGCTGCCAAAAGCAAGGATCTCGGTGATTTATTAGCTGACGATCCGTCAATTCACGACATCCCGGCTCGCGAAATTCTTGTCCAAGGCCTGCATTTCCTGGTTCCAATTATCGTTTTGCTGTGGTGTGTCTTGATTGAACGCTTATCGCCCGCACTTTCGGCTTTCTGGGGCACCATGGCCATATTATTTGTGATCCTGACGCAAGAGCCACTCAAAGACTATTTCAGGGGTCGCGAATGGACATCCGCGCATTGGGGGAACGGTATTCGTACTGCTGCATCCGGCATGATTCAAGGTGCTGAAAATATGATTAGCATCGGAGTCGCGACCGCCGCAGCTGGCCTCATTATCGGTACCGTATCGCTGACAGGTGCGCACCAAGTTATCGGCGAACTGGTCGAAGTATTATCAGGCGGCAGCCTTATTTTAATGCTCTTGCTGGTTGCAGTCATGTGTCTGATTTTAGGTATGGGACTACCGACCACCGCAAACTACATTGTTGTTTCATCATTAATGGCTCCGGTCATTGTCAGTGTCGGCGCACAATCAGGATTGATCGTCCCACTTATCGCTGTTCATTTATTCGTATTTTATTTCGGGATTCTGGCTGATGACACGCCGCCAGTTGGCCTAGCCGCCTTTGCAGCCGCTGCAATCAGTCAGGGTGACCCAATTCGCACTGGTATCCAGGGATTCGCTTATGACATTCGAACCGCGATCCTACCGTTTATCTTCATATTCAATACTGATCTGCTGTTGATCGATGTCACTTGGATGCAAGGCATTAGTATTTTCATCGTGGCCGCATGCGCCATGATGCTGTTTGGTGCTGCGACCCAAGGATTTTGGATCGTTAAATCACGGTGGTGGGAAACCGCCGCACTATTACTCATTGCGTTCACCTTGGTCCGACCTGGCTATTGGATCGACCAACTCCAAGAACCTTGGGTTTCGTTTGAATCCAGTGAAGCCACTTTGAATCGGTCTGATCTCGACGGACAAGTCAGGCTCACGATCGAAGGTCCTGATTTTGACAATCCGGATCAAACAACACAGTTAATTCTTCTTGTTAAGGCAACCGAGTCACAAGCGCTCTCAAGCGCTCTTGATGGAGCGGGTATTCTTGCGCGCGCCGAGGAATCAACCGTCCTTCTCGATGAGCCTTTCCCAGGCACTGAAAATTTCCAAACGATGCAACGTTTTGATTTTTATGGGGATAAACCCGTGAAAATTACTGACTTTGCTGTTGAGCAAACAAACCGACTCACGAAGGAATGGATGTATCTACCTGCTCTATTTGTACTCTTGATTGTCGGATGGTCACAACGAACACGCCGTTCGAAGGAGGTATAAGTGGCCGCATCTCATTCTGTTTTTGGTCGGACCCCTCGCGCATCGCTGCCGACAGCAGTTGCCGGGGATGGAATTTATTTGATTGACTCTGATGGCAAACGCTACCTTGACGCGTGCGGTGGCGCAGCCGTGAGTTGCCTTGGGCACACACCAAAACGCGTGATCGATCGCGCATGCGAACAGCTGCAGCAATTGGCATTCGCACACACGGGCTTCTTCACTTCGGAGCCTGCTGAACAACTAGCCAACGTGCTCGTTGATCAAGCTCCAGATGGCATCGACCACGTGTATTTCGTCTCAGGTGGTAGTGAAGCGGTTGAGGCCGCTCTCAAGCTTGCACGCCAATATTTTCTCGAAATTGGACAACCTGATCGTACTCACGTCATTGGGCGTCGACAAAGCTATCATGGAAACACATTGGGAGCTTTAGGTAGCGGCGGAAATCAATGGCGACGTCGCCAGTTCGAGCCGTTACTTCCAACCCATATGAGCCATATCAGTCCCTGTCACTACTACCGCTGGGCGGAAGCAGGAGAAACACCGTTTGATTATGGTCAACGGGTTGCAAATGAACTCGAACAAGAAATTCTACGTATTGGCGAAGGGAAAGTGGCCGCATTTGTTGCAGAACCTGTGGTTGGAGCAACGATGGGAGCCGTTCCCGCAGTCGAGGGCTACTACACACGGATTCGCGAAATCTGTGATCAATACGGGGTTTTATTAATTCTCGATGAAGTCATGTGCGGCATGGGACGTACGGGCCATCTTTATGCTTGTGACCACGATCAAGTCAAACCTGACATGCTCTGTATCGCCAAAGGCCTCGGTGCAGGCATACAGCCCATTGGCGCCATGCTGTGCCAAGATTTTATCTACCAAGCGATCGTTGATGGTTCTGGATTTTTCCAACACGGGCACACCTATATGGGCCATCCGACAGCTTGCGCTGCTGGACTTGCCGTGATGGAAGAGCTCACAAAGCCCGGAATGATGCAGCACGTGCAATCAATGGGGACGCTGTTACAAGCTTCGCTTCATGATGCGCTCGGTTCGCATCCTTGGGTTGGAAACATTCGTGGTCGTGGTTTGTTTGTGGGGGTTGAACTCGTCAGCGACAAAGAAACAAAAGTCGCTCTTGATCCGAATCTCAAGACCGCAGCACAGATCAAAAAGGTCGCGATGACCCACGGTTTAATGTGCTACCCCATGTCGGGAACCATTGATGGCCAGTCGGGAGATCATGTATTACTCGCGCCACCGTTCATCATTGAAGCGGCTGACGTCCAAGTCATCACAGACAAGCTATCGCTGGCTATTGCCGAGGTCAGCGGGCAATCGGAACGGGCCGCATGACGATGATCATGGTTGCACCGAACGGTGCACGTAAAACGACACAAGATCACCCAGCTGTGCCCGTCACTGATTCGGATCTCGTCGAGACCGCTGCTCAGTGCTTTGATGCTGGAGCGCAAGCCCTGCACGCGCATATTCGAACAACAGATCAAATCCATCTTCTGGATGTTGAGCGTTATGAGTCGTTGATTGATTCGCTCAATAAGCGACTACCGAAACTTGAAGTGCAAGTCACATCAGAGGCAGCAGGAATTTACGAATCTGATGCCCAAATCGACCTACTCTCGCGGATGAAAGCGCCTTGGGTATCTGTTGCAATTCGCGAAATTTTAAGAGCTCAAGAGCCTCAGACGCTTCAGCCATTTTTCAAACAATTACTCAACAAAAGCCGAGTGCAGTTCATTCTCTACGATGCCGACGATTTTCAAACTCTGGCATCACTAGTTGAGCAAGAAATTATCCAAACGAACGCTCTCGAAGTACTGTATGTGCTCGGGCGATATTCGGCCAATCAGGAAAGCACCCCCGATCAATTGGATCCATTTCTTGAGTTCAGAGATCGTGTGCCGACACATGTGAAGCCTGTCCGCGAGATGATTTGCGCATTTGGACGCGGTCAAATTCCTTGCTTATTACGTGCAGCGTCGGAAGGCATGGATTTACGCGTTGGCTTCGAAAATGGTGTTTGGCTGCCAGACGGCGAGATTGCTAAAGACAATGCCACGCTCGTTCGGGCCCTAGTTGATTTGCTTCCGGCGTGACCCACCCGACACGATCATGACGATGCCTGATCCAATGATCAGGCTACTACCCAACACCATCATCGCGTTAACTTCCTCATCAAAAAAGATCACAGCGAGTCCGAGCGCGAAAAGGAGACGTGTGTAGCGGAACGGGGCGACTACAGCCACGTCTCCAGTTTGAGTGGCCTGCACCACACAATAGTATCCGAGCGATCCTGATATAGACGAAATCAGTAGGAGTGGTAGATCATCGAATACCAGCACCCTGAAATCTCCAAAAATAGGAATCGTAACGGCTCCTGCCAGTAACATGCCGAAGAATCCCCAAAATGAGATGAGTACGGGTGAGATAGAGATCGCCATGGTTCGTGTTACGACATCCCTCAAGGCGAGGAAGCCCACACCGAGAACTGCAAATAGTCCTGCAACCTTAAACCCATCAAGTCCCGGTTGTAGTACCAACAAAACCCCGATAAAACCAGATCCAATCAAAGCCCATTGGCGCATACCCACCTTTTGCTTTAAAAATAAAGCACCACCCAGCGCTACAGTTAAAGGAGTAGCCTGAAGGATCGCTGAAGACATCGACAAGGACGCGTAAACAATTGCCACGGCAAAAAGGATTGCAGATATAAGTTCTGCACCGACCCTCACCAAGAAAGTCAAACCCCGAGTCTCGGGGACAAATAAATCGATTTTTTTAACACGCGATACTAGGCCGAAAACTAACAATCCTCCCAATCCGATTAGCAGCAGTACTTGCGACACAGGCATAGTCAAAGACAGTTTTTTAATGACAGCATCTTCAACCGCAAACCCGGCCATTGCTATGACCATAAACAGGATACAACGAAGATTTTCTTCGGGACTCGCTTGGTTACTCACAGGGCTGGATCTGATAGCCAGCGATTGGTAGATGAACAACCACATCTCCAACTTCCGGCCCGCAATGATCAATTGAGACGCGAACGCGATCCAAGTAGCGTAAACGCCCTAAAACCGGCGGGTCCGATGTTTCCGCTTGTGGCTTGATCGCAACCTGCATCCCTTGTTTGAGCGTGCTACCACACTGCTCAGTCAC
>RGHP01000241.1 GCA_010024125.1 Gammaproteobacteria bacterium
CGTGAGATTCGGACTGAAGAGAGTGATCTCGGCGGCACCATGCGTTTGGGTGCTGAAGAATGTCGTCTGACTCCCGGATCTAAGGTCTCTGAAGTCTATGATGCAGAGGTTGTCAGCGAACGCCATCGCCATCGTTGGGAATTCAACAACGACTATTTAGATCGGTTGTCAGATGCAGGTCTCAAGATAGCAGGTCGTTCGATTGATGGAACACTTGTCGAAGTCGTTGAGGTTGATGATCATCCTTGGTTCGTTGGTTGTCAGTTCCATCCCGAATTCACATCAACACCGCGTGACGGACATCCGTTGTTCACGAGCTTTGTTGAGGCAGCGATTACCTATTCAAAAACGGGTGACAAGGAGACGTTGTTCTCGTGAAATCAGTGATTGATATCGGTGGTATGCCATGCTCCAACGCGCATCCGATGATGCTCTTTGGTGGCATGAACGTACTGGAATCGCGTGAACTCGCGTTCGAGATCGCTGAAGTCTACGTTGATGTATGCCGTAAGCTTCAAATCCCATACGTCTTCAAGGCAAGCTTCGATAAAGCCAACCGCTCCAGTATCGCAAGCTTCCGTGGTCCGGGTCTTGAACAGGGTTTGACTTGGTTATCTGATATCAAGTCGCATTTTAACGTGCCGCTCATTACTGACGTGCATGAACCTGATCAGGCGAAAGCTGCGGCCGAAGTATGCGATGTCATCCAGTTACCTGCGTTTTTGTCACGTCAAACAGACCTTGTTGTGGCGATGGCTGAAACCGGTGCGATTATCAATGTCAAAAAAGCACAGTTTCTTGCTCCTCATGAAATGCAGCACATCATCAATAAGTGTCGAGAGGCTGGAAACGATCAAGTGATCTTGTGTGAGCGTGGTTCAAGCTTTGGTTACAACAATCTTGTTGTCGATATGCTCGGCTTTGGCATCATGAAACACATGCAAGTCCCTGTGATTTTTGACGTGACACATGCATTGCAAAAACCCGGTGGACGCACGGATTCGGCTGATGGCCGCCGTGAACAGGTCACTGAGCTTGCGCGCGCTGGCATGGCTGTGGGCCTTGCTGGACTCTTTTTAGAGTCTCACCCGGATCCATCGAACGCTAAGTGCGATGGTCCGTCGGCTTTACCGCTTGATAAGCTTGAGCCGTTTCTATCTCAGTTAAAGGCCATTGATGGCCTTGTTAAATCGTTTGATGTTTTGGAGACCAACAACTAATGACTGCTATCGTCAAAGTAATTGGCCGTGAAGTAATGGATTCTCGCGGTAACCCAACGGTTGAAGCCGATGTGATTTTAGAATCAGGTGCGATGGGGCGTGCATGCGCACCCTCTGGTGCCTCAACGGGTTCTCGTGAAGCCCTTGAATTACGTGACCAGGATACAAGTCGTTATCTCGGAAAAGGTGTGATCAAGGCTGTTCACAATGTGAATGGTCCGATTGCAGAGTGTGTTGTTGGTCGTGATGCGGCCGATCAGCGCGGTCTTGACGATGCAATGATCGCTCTCGATGGAACTGACAACAAATCCAGTCTTGGCGCGAATGCGATGCTTGCGGTGTCGTTAGCGACAGCGCGTGCACATGCTGAAGATAGCCGTATGCCTCTATATCAGCATATTGCGAATCTGCATGGAAATACTGGCCCACTCATATTGCCTGTGCCGATGATGAACATTCTGAACGGTGGTGAGCACGCAGATAATAACGTTGATATTCAAGAGTTTATGATTCAGCCGGTGTCTGCAAAGAGCTTTTCTGAAGCGCTTCGCATGGGTGCTGAAGTCTTCCATCATTTGAAAAAGGTATTGGTCGCAGAAGGGATGAATACGGCTGTCGGTGATGAAGGCGGCTTTGCTCCGAATTTGCCTTCGAATGAAGCAGCGCTTGCTGTGATTGCAAAGGCTGTTGCCAACGCTGGCTACACCTTGGGTGACGACATCACATTGGCGCTTGATTGCGCGTCGAGCGAGTTCTACAAAAATGGGCAATACGATCTTGCCGGCGAAGGCCGTGTCTTCGATGCAGAAGGTTTTGCAGACTACTTAGGTAGTTTGTGTGACAACTATCCAATCGTTTCAATCGAAGACGGTATGGATGAAAGCGATTGGGATGGTTGGGCTTATCTGACGAAGACCCTGGGCTCGCGCTGCCAGCTTGTCGGCGATGATCTATTTGTGACCAATACCAAGATTTTAAGTCGTGGCATTGAGCAGGGCGTTGGTAATTCAATTTTGATTAAGTTCAATCAGATCGGAACACTGTCTGAAACGCTCGATGCGATCGGTATGGCTCAGAAAGCAGG
>RGHP01000242.1 GCA_010024125.1 Gammaproteobacteria bacterium
TCAGCCATCGGACAGGCTTTGAGAATGCTCTCCATCAATGAATGACCGATCGGTCGACTCCCTGCGATCTTTTCTAAGAATGCCTCTTCATCAAGCGCATTCAATTGAAAGCCAAAGAGAGAGGTTGCGTTTTTGAGAATCTGTTTGGTGCCGCGATATTTGCCTTCTGCAGAATGGCCAGCAATGTGTGGACTGATTCGCCACGAGCGACTGATTAATGCATCACTAATCACTGGTTCACTTGGAAACACATCCAATACCAAATCAAAGTGCGTTTGTTTCAGTAAGTCGTGCTCGTGTAACACCTGTCCTCTAGAGGCGTTGATCAATAGAGCCTGACGTTTGATCCGTGATAACGCCTTGTCATCCAATAGCCGATCGGTGACATAGTTGCCCTCAGTGACCCGCGGCACATGCAGGGAAATCACATCCGACTGGCGAACGACATCTGCAAGGGGCGTATGTTCTGACAGGTCTCCAGCATCAAATCGTGGCTGATCAGATAATAGCGTACGAATCCCGATCATTTGAGCTCGCGTATGAAGCAGTGAACCTACAGCACCAACCCCAATAATACCTAGGGTGAGATCGTCGACTGCACGTCCCCTCGATTTTGCCCAACTATAAAGATGAGACAGCACATAATCAGTCACCGCAAACGCGTTACAGCCAGGCGCGGATGCGACTGCAATCTGTTGATCGAGTAGAGACTTCAACGGTAAATGATCAGTACCAATGGTTGCTGTGCCGATGTAGCGAATGGATTCGGGGAGGTTGTGAGCCGAAACCCGAGCTGTTGAGCGAACGAGTAGCGCATCTGCTCCATCTAACAACGGCCGAGGAATATCACGACCAGAATACCAACGAATCTCGCAATCACTCGGGACAAGCTCACCAAGTCCTAGCAGTCCTTCATCGGCCACAAATACAGTCATTGAAAGTTCCCTCAAGCGAAACCATTGATTGTCGCCTATACTCTCGTCTCAGACAAAGCCACGACATCACATGCTGACAATTCAACCACCACTGATTGACTCATTGCCGAAAGCGGGTAGTTCACTTCAAACGCTTTCAAATCTACCAAAAAGCGCGATACCGCTTGCGATTGCCGAAATCGCAGTGCGATCAAATTCGCTCGTCCTGGTATTGGTTGAAAAATCACAAGATGCTCAGCAGTTAGCAAATGCGCTCCATTTCTACCTAGGCCAAGACCATCACTTGGATGCCGAAGGTGAAGCTGACGGATTAGCCGATCTACCCATCGTGCACCTACCCGACTGGGAGACGCTACCTTATGACAGCTTCTCCCCGCATGAAGACATCACATCTGAGCGATTGAAAGCATTAAGCCAACTGGGTGATCTGCACCGAGGCCTTCTTATTTTACCGGTGCAAACATTGGCGCATCGACTTCCGCCTCGTGAACACCTTGATGGCCAACGGTTTATCTTAAAAACCGGCGATCAATTTGATTTGCATACCGAACGGAGACGACTCGAAGCCTCCGGATACCACGCAGTCGATACTGTCAGGGAACATGGTGAATTTGCTGTTCGCGGTGCAATTCTTGACGTATTTCCGATGGGGTCTGACCAGCCGCTTCGCGTCGAGCTTTTCGATACTGAAATCGAAAGTCTCAGAGCGTTCGACCCAGACACGCAGCGCACGATCACCAAGGTCGAGTCGGTGACCCTCTTACCAGCACGAGAAATCCCGCTAACCGAAACAGGAATCGCTACATTTCGGCAAAACTGGCACGAAACATTTGAAGGTAATCCGAGAGACTGCTCGATCTATCAAGATGTTTCATCGGGACTTGCTCCACCGGGTATCGAGTACTATGCGCCACTGTTTTTTCACCAGATGGCGACACTCTTCGATTATTTGCCGAAGGACACTCAAACCATCCGCGTTGGCGAATTACATCAAGCACTCGAGCAGTTCTGGAGTGATGTCACAACGCGTTTTGAGAGCCTCCGACATGACCGCAGAAAGCCCATTCTGTCTCCCGAAAAACTTTTTGTCCGAACTGAGGAATTATTTGCTGACTTAAAGCCCTTTGGTTCGCTAGAGATCAAAGAGCCAGACGCAACGCATCCTCGCATCCACCCTTTGCCTGATGTCACCTTTGATGCCAAGAGTGATCAACCCGCGTCAAAAATCAGAGCTTTGATTGAGAGCGGCAAAGCAGTTTGCTTCGTTGCTGAGTCAGCTGGCCGACGCGAAGCACTGCTCGAGTTATTGGCAAAGCACGGTGTTCGTCCAGAGCCCATTGAGCGATTCAGT
>RGHP01000243.1 GCA_010024125.1 Gammaproteobacteria bacterium
GTTCGGTGTCGCCAACCCAACCAAAGATGTCGTACATATCCCTCTGAAGGGCGGTGGCGCGGCAGCGACAGCCGTCTTAGGTGGCACAGCGACCTTCATCTGCACAAACTCTTCAGCCCTGGCCAGCTTCATCAAAAACAAGCAGCTCAAGCCGTTGATGGTAACGACAGCCAAGCCAGTGGCTGGATTTGATGCGCCAACGTCTGTTGAACTAGGCAAACCAAATCTCCAGAAATTGGTTGGCTGGACCGGTCTCGCAGGTCCTAAAGGCATGCCAAAAGAGGTCGGTGACACCTGGCGCGGTATCCTACAAAAGGCAACCGATGATGCTGGCTTCCGTTCAAAGATGGAAGCACGTGGTTCAGTTATCGAGATGATGGATCCAGACTCTGCGAAGGCATTCATCAATGATCAATACACCACCTTCCGTGCGTTGGTTGATCAGCTCGGTATGCGTATCGAAGGCTAGGTAGTGAAATCCACGACTCTCCACTTGGGGAGTCGTGCATTGGTCTAAGGAACATTAATGTCAAACCGCGTACTCGGCATCCTGTGCTGCGTAGTTTCAATAATTCTGTGGTTTTATGCGATCCCCGAGTGGGTCTCATCGCCTTCTAATGTCACCAAGGTTGTCCTTTCTCCCACGTTCTGGCCGCTGATTATTACAGGACTAATCGCTCTCTGCGGTGCTTATTTGCTCGTCACCGGCGAAGTTGAAGGGGACGAGCAAATCGAAGTGCTTGAACGACCACAAAACAAAGGCGCTGGTGCTACACGGCTGCTATTGACCGCGCTAGCGATGCTAGCTTTTTTGGTCGCTGTCGAGACATCCGGCCTGATTATCGGGTCAATGGCCCTTTTCATAATCGTGACAGCGGTCATCACACAAAAGATCTCAACTCGGATGGTACTGATCGCGATAATTCTGCCTATTGCGCTCTACGGCTTCTTCGCCCACGTCGCCTCCGTTGCGATCCCTCAAGGTGAGTGGGTTCAGTTACCATGATCGATAATATTCTTGCCGGAATTGCCATCGTCGCAAACCTTGAAAGTATTCTCGCTCTGGGTTTCGGTGTACTTATTGGCGTCATCGCGGGCGCGATACCGGGCATGTCGGCCACCATGGCAGTGGCTTTAACTTTACCGTTCACTTTCTCGCTAAGCCCAATTACTGGAATTTTGCTACTGCTCGGTGTCTACAAGGGCGGAATCTTCGGCGGCTGTATCCCAGCAATCCTTATCAAGACCCCAGGGACTCCTGCGTCGAGCGCGACCGTCCTGGATGGGCACCCAATGGCCGAACAGGGTGAGTCAGGTCGGGCGCTGGGTATGGCTCTTTATGCATCATGTACAGCCGACCTTATCTCGAACCTCGCCCTAATCTTATTTGCAGGATGGCTTGCCTCGTTCGCACTAAAGTTTGGCCCCCCAGAGTTTTTCACGTTGATATTGTTTTCACTCACCATCATCGCAGGCGTCTCTGGATCAAGCCTAGCACGCGGGATTTTCTCAGCGCTGCTCGGTTTGCTGTTCGCTACGATAGGCTTGGATCTTGTTTATGGCACCAACCGCTTCACTATGAACGATCCAAACCTGATGGGGGGACTTAACTTCATCGCAGTGCTCATTGGTTTGTTCGCGATCCCTGAGATCCTCAACATGGTCTGGAGTCCAGACAAGAACAGCGGTCAAACGAGAAAAGTAAGTTCCGCCTGGGTCTCCTTTACAGAATACAAGCGTTGCTTCAAATCCATCATACGGGGCTCACTGATCGGAGTGTTTCTTGGAAGCATCCCAGGCATTGGGGCGGCTCCAGCAGCCTTCCTGTCATACAGTGAAGCAAAACGTAACTCCCCAAATAAAGATAATTTCGGAAAGGGTGAAATCGAGGGTGTCGCGGCGTCCGAGGCGGGCAACAATGGGGTAGCCGGGGCGACGATGATACCTCTCTTAGCCCTAGGGGTACCAGGAGATGTGATCACAGCAATCATTATTGGCGCATTTATGATCCATGGTCTGCAACCAGGACCAATGATGTTCTTATCCAACGTCGATATCATTTACGCACTCTTCGTCGGACTCATTCTAAGTTCAGTGTTCTTGTTCGGTATCGGAAGTTTCGCCATTCGGGGCTTCCGCTTCATTTCCAAAATCCCTAAGGCTGTACTGTTACCTTCGGTACTGATTCTTTGTATCTATGGGTGCTACGCCATCAACAATACCTTGTTCGACGTAGGTGTAATGTTTGTGATGGGGTGGCTCGGTTTCTTCATGTACCGA
>RGHP01000244.1 GCA_010024125.1 Gammaproteobacteria bacterium
TTAAGGCAACCGTCTACGGTGTGACCTTTTTACTGGTGTGTTTGATCCTCTCGTTCTTTGCTTTATCAGAGGTTGAGGGTGTGACGCTCGGCGGTCGTTTTCAGTGGTCTTTAGCTGCTTCGGTCGCTTTAATGGTTGGATATCTCGTCTGGCGAGGACAAACAACGAGCCCGGGCCGCATGTTCTCGCTCGTGAATCAGGGCGTCGTTATCTGGGCACGAAACTTTGCAATCATGGCTAAGGGTTTCTTCCCGGCGCTCGGTGGCGAAGAAACGAAGCGCGTAATTTTGGATGCAACTAAAACCACGGTGATGTTGATGTTCATCATCGCGAACGCTCTACTGTTTGCCCACACTTTGGCCGCAGAGCGCATCCCGCAAACGATCACCGAGTGGATGTTGGGCGCCGGTTTCAATTGGTTTACCTTCCTGATCGCTGTCAACATTTTGCTGCTACTTGGTGGCCAGTTCATGGAGCCTTCGGGTCTTCTGTTGATTGTCGCTCCCGTGGTGTTCCCGATCGCGATGGAGCTCGGTATCGATCCGATTCATTTGGGGATCATTATGGTGGTAAATATGGAGATTGGGATGATTACCCCGCCCATTGGTCTCAATCTTTTCGTGACCTCGGGGATCACCGGGATGAGCTTGGCTCAGGTGGTGAAGGCGGCCGCGCCTTTTGTGGCGGTATTGTTCGTGTTCCTGATTATTGTCACCTATGTCCCCTGGATCTCGACCTGGCTCCCAACGTTGGTGATGGGGCCGGAAATTATTTCTAAGTAGATTGTTTGTTTTGATCCGAGATATTGCTCGGATCTTCCCTGATGATTGGAAGCACGCTATGAGTACTTATCGAATCGCTGTTTTAGCCGGTGATGGCATTGGCAAGGAAGTCATGCCCGAAGGAATCCGTGTATTGGATGCCGTTGCGAGGAAACATCAACTCGATCTGACGTTTGATCACTTCGATTTTGCGTCGTGTGATTACTATCTCGAGCATGGTCAGATGATGCCGGACAACTGGAAAGAGATCATGATGGATTACGACGCAATCTATTATGGCGCGGTCGGTTGGCCAGAGACCGTGCCTGATCATATTTCACTGTGGGGTTCGCTGATCCAGTTCCGTCGTCAGTTCGAACAGTATGTGTGTCTGCGTCCTGTGAAACTGATGCCGGGTGTGCCATCGCCGCTTGCGAATCGTCAGGTTGGCGATATCGATTTTTATGTTGTTCGTGAGAACAGTGAAGGCGAATACTCAAGTGTGGGCGGAATCATGAATGAAGGTACCGACCACGAATTCGCCTTACAGGAATCGGTGTTTACCCGTCGCGGTGTCGATCGCATCATGAAGTACGCGTTTGAGCTTGCGAAAACGCGTGACAAAAAGCATGTGACATCAGCGACAAAATCGAATGGCATCTCGATTTCGATGCCATATTGGGACCGTCGTTTTGAAGAGATTTCAAAACAGTATCCAGAGTGCACAACAGACAAATATCACATCGATATTTTGACAGCGCACTTTGTCATGAACCCAGACCGTTTTGATGTCGTCGTGGCGTCAAATCTTTTTGGAGATATCTTGTCTGACTTGGGTCCCGCGTGTACCGGAACCATTGGTATCGCTCCGTCAGCCAATATCAATCCAGAGCGCAACTTCCCATCACTGTTTGAGCCGGTTCATGGCTCAGCCCCAGATATCGCTGGTAAAAATATCGCAAACCCGATCGGTATGATCTGGAGTGGGGCGATGATGCTTGACCATTTGGGTGAGGGTACAGCGGCCGCAGATATCATGACCGCGATTGAAGAAGTGTTGGAGAAAGGACCTCGTACACCGGACATGAAAGGCTCGGCCAATACACAAGAGGTTGGCCAAGCGATTGCTCAGGCGATCGCTTAATCGTCAGTCCGGCAGGTACTCATCCTTCCAGCGAAGCACGACATTAAAGCTGACTGAAATGCGTGTTTCGTGGGACAGGTTTGGGTGCACCATGTGATGCAGGAACGCAGGCCACAGCAGTAATTGTCCGGGTGTTGGTTTGATCCGATGCTCTGGGTCAATCTGCCCGTCCCCCCGAATCGCGTTCATATTGGCCTGCGGCCTTGGATCATAAAAACTGATGCAGTTGGGTGTCCGATCGTCCCGCCCTGATGGGAGTGTTTCATATTCTGGAACCATGACGTAATAGGTCCCGCTGAGCCAAGCGTGTGGATGATTATGCAAACTATGATAGTCCCCCATCCGGTTCACGTTAGCCCACGCCTGGATCGCAAA
>RGHP01000245.1 GCA_010024125.1 Gammaproteobacteria bacterium
TGAGCCAATTCGCCATTCGCGAAGGGAGTGTGCGATCGAGCGTATCTTGGCGATTTTTTCGCCAACCACACAAGAGATCTAAATGGTCTGTTTCGAGTTTTTCGACCATGGCTGGAATATCAGCCGGATCGTTTTGCAGATCACCATCCATGAATGCGATGACATCACCGCGCGCGGCTTGTAAACCGGTCTGCATGGCTTGAGTCTGACCGAGATTACGGCGATGTGAGATCACCATGATGTGATCCCCGCGATTGGCTCTCGCATCGAGAAGCATCTCGCGTGTACGATCGGTACTGCCATCATCGACTAAGACGAGTTCGAATTCGCCAGGGTAGGTTTCAAGCGCAGCGTGCAGCTCGTCAACGAGGCGTTCGACGTTGTCTTCTTCTTTATAAAGAGGAATGACAACTGACAGACGGGGCAAGGTGTCAGCCATGTAAAGTCCGTTTTAATAGCAACAAAACACCGAGTATACCGAAGACAGCGGTCAGACTCAGTACGTAAATGTGGAGTTGAATCGTCATCTCGAGAGCAAGCACTGGAGAAAGCCCCATCAGTGTCGACCCGATAATGCCACCTGCCTCATAACTGCCTGCACCAGCGAGCCCATGAATTGGAAGAATCGAGGACAGTTCGGCTCCTAAAATTGTTGTGATGACATCCGTCATCGGAATACCTGACAGCGTGGCGAGCAATACGCCCATTCCCATGATTTTTGAGAGCCAGGCAAGAATTGTGAGACGCCACATGCGGTGTAGGCGCTTCCCATTTTGCGCTTCGTAGATCAATTGCGCTCGCGCCTGCTCTAAAATCTGAGGTAAACGGATGTGTTGGGTTTTAGGAATGATGATCGCAATCAGGAGTGGGGTGAGAAAGACCAATGCGGCAAGTAAAGCCAGCATGATGGTTCCCACAGTCGGCAGGAAAACGATACACACACTAATCCCAATCAGGCTGATCAAATCAAGGAGTCGGATCCAAAGAAGACTGGTCAGGCCAACGGAGAACTCGACATTCCCGAGCCAACGCGCCAGCATCGGTAACGCAAGTTCCCCGAGTCGCATTGGTGCGAGATTATTTGCCGTGTTGTGAACAAAGCTCATCCCAAGTGCCTCCATTAATGGAAGTTGCTCAAATAAGAGCCATGTTCTGAGTCCTCGTAATAGCCAACTGACAGCCCCTAGTAAGAAAATTACAACAGCAGTTTGAGCCGGCAGCGCAATAATCGCCGAGACAACCGCTGTGAGGTCCAAAACACTGGCAGCGACCCAGATTGTTGCAACGAGTAATGCGGTAGCGACAAGCAATTTCATGCGAATTGCTTTTAATCTGTTGTTTTCTTTCAAAGGGGCCATAGGTATAGGGCATCAGTTGGTTGGTCAGTGACATCCGGATGGTACCTTGTTATCTCTTGGAATGCTGATGGGCCGTAGAAAAAATTGGAGACCCCATGATTGATTCATTGTCTGAATCCTACCGCAACGCGATTGAAGCCATCGGTGAAAATCCAGAGCGGGAAGGCCTTCTAGATACGCCCAAGCGCGCTGCCAAAGCGCTTGAATTCCTAACTTCAGGTTATCGTCAAGATCTCTCGACTATCGTCAATGGTGCTGTGTTCGAGTCAGAAAATGATGAAATGGTCGTTGTGCGTGACATTGAGCTGTACTCAATGTGTGAACACCATATGCTGCCATTCACCGGCCGATGTCATATCGGCTATTTGCCCAATGGCAAAGTGCTAGGACTTTCCAAGTTCGCCAGAATCACTGATATGTTCGCGAGACGTTTGCAAATCCAAGAGAATTTGACTCGTGAAATCGCACTTGCTGTTCAGGAAGTCACCGGAGCCCGTGGGGTTGCTGTAGTTGTCGAGGCGCGTCATTTCTGCATGATGATGCGTGGGGTTGAGAAGCAGAATTCGACCATGGCCTCGTCAGTGATGCTTGGCGATTTTAGAGAGCATCAAGCGACACGCAGTGAATTTTTACGCCTGATCGGTAAACCATAATGAGTGATTTTCAGCGTGATCAAATCGCAAAAATTCACATCCAAGATCTGAGGCTTCGAACTTACATCGGTATTAACGATGATGAAAAGAAGAACCAGCAAGACGTGGTGATTAACATTCGGATTCATTATCACGCTGAGAAAGCAGTGACTTTTAACGTCATCGAGGAAGCTTTGAATTACCGGACGATCACGAAAAAAGTGATCAAGCATGTGGAAGCGAATCGATTTCTCTTACTTGAGCGGATGACAGACGAAGTGTTGTCACT
>RGHP01000246.1 GCA_010024125.1 Gammaproteobacteria bacterium
ACCACGGTCAGCATCTGCTCAGGCACCAACAACATCGACAGGGCGCCAATTTGCATTAGCAAACCAATTTGCATGGTGCGATTCAATCCAATTCGTGCACCCAACCAACCGCCCACGGCGTTAGTGACGATCCCGAAGAATTCATAAAATAAAAAGAGCGATGCGATCTCGAAAGGCGTAAACCCTAAACTGTGAAAATGCAGCACCACCAGCATACGGAGCGCCCCATCAGTTAGGGTAAACGCCCAGTAGTTGCCAGTGATCACTGCGTAATCGTGGAGCTTAGAGTCCACGCTGTTCCCCAGTGTAGGCAGCCAACTCAACCAAACGGTTGGCGTATCCCCATTCGTTGTCATACCAGAGGTACAGTTTCAGTTGAGTATCATTCACGACCATCGTAGAGAGTGCATCAACGATACTGGAGCGCGGGTCTGTCTTGTAATCGATCGAAACCAGCGGACGCTCCTCATAGCCTAAGATTCCCGATAAATGCGTCTCTGAAGCATCCTTCAACGCAGCGTTCACCTCATCAACCGTCACTACGCGATCGAGCTCAAACACACAGTCAGTGATTGAGGCATTGGCTAAAGGCACACGGATCGCATGACCATTCAAACGCCCTCGAAGCTCTGGGAAAATCTCTGCGATGGCTGTCGCACTTCCGGTTGTCGTGGGAATCAATGACATACCGCATGCACGTGCTCGACGAAGATCTTTATGTGGCGCATCTAAAATCGTCTGGGTATTTGTGATGTCGTGAACCGTGGTAATCGAACCGTGTTTGATTCCGAATGTTTCATGGATCACCTTGATTGCAGGAGCGATGCAGTTGGTCGTACAACTCGCCGCAGTGACAATCGGGTATTTGTCAGCATCAAACAGCGAATGATTCACACCCATCACCACATTGAGGACCTCAGGCACTTTAATGGGCGCAGAGACTACAACTTGACCAATACCCACGTCTAAATACGGCTTAAGCGCATCCACTGATTTAAATTTGCCTGTGCACTCAAGGACCAGATCACATCCAGAAAAATCAGCGTCTTCCAGCGTTTTCGCTGACGTGACCTTGATCGATTGCCCATCAATCGCCAAATCTTGCCCATCGGCTGAGACAGGAACGTTCCAATGTCCATGAACCGAATCAAATGCCAATAAATGCGCGTGTGTTAACGCATCTCCAGCCACATCATTGACATGCACCAATTCAAGGCTTGGATGATTCTGTAACGCACGAATTGCGAGACGCCCAATCCGACCAAGACCATTAATTCCAATACGCATAGACAACGCCCTTACTAACAACTCGAAGCAATTTTCGACAGCACTGGTGAACACAAATCCTTGCGTCCCTGACAGCAGTCTGCCAATAGAAAGTCCAACAATTCACGCACAGCAGAGGGTGCGATCCGATATCGAATAAATCGGCCTTCTCGCTCGCCAAAGCACAATCCGGAGGCTTCAAGCTCTTTCAAATGAAAACTCACTTGCGATGGTGCGAGATCCAAGGTTTCAGCAATTAACCCAGCAGTCATACCCTGATCACCAGCCCTCGCGAGCTCTCGAAACATCTCCAAGCGGTGTGTTTGCCCGATCGCCTGAAAGCAACGGACTGCAATATCCGTATCCATTTCAGCTCCTATTAATTCAATATTTCAATAATAGTTAAAATAAAAGACAAACGGATGAATAACAAATGAAGATTCTGTTACATAAACCCATCAGCACCAGGCGCGCGCTTCGGTTCGCTCTCATCATCTGCATCGGAGGACTGCGCTGTTGCGTCTTGCGCCTGGTCATCTTCAAGCCCGAGGAGATCATCAGGGGATTGATAGCCTAACTGCATGTAGAGGCGATCGATTGTTGATTGAATTGATTGAATGGCTCGTTCGTCCTTTGGATTCTTGGCAAGAACAGCACCCTGGATTAATAGCGAACCAACCACATCCTGTGGTAACCATGAGTGCACCGGCCCACGAAGCGTCCGGATGATTGTCTCTGAATCCAATGCGCGCTCACCTTCTTTGGCTTTTTCTAGGACTTCCAGAATGTGCTTACGTACCACCAGCTCAAAACGTTTTCTGGCATCCTCAGAGAATTCGAGTTCTTGGTGATACTCGCCAGCCATGGCATAAAAAAGCGCCTCACCCTCGAGATCATGAAAAATATCATCACTTTAAATCCGCAATTAATTCATTTAGTGAAAGAATATTTTTTAAAAATGTTATCCAAAGAATTGATGGTAGTAGGTTCTATA
>RGHP01000247.1 GCA_010024125.1 Gammaproteobacteria bacterium
ACCTGCTTCCTTTAACCATACTTTAAGTTGCCCCGAGCGGAGCGCGTCCTGCGTGTCATCACAACCACCAACATGTCGGTCGCCGATGAATACTTGGGGCACTGTGCGTCGATTGGTGATTTTCATCATCTCCTGGCGCTTTTCAGGGTGTTTATCCACCCGAATCTCTTCATAAGCCACATCCAAATCGTCAAAGATTCGCTTGGCCATAATGCAAAATGGGCAAATTCCAGTGGTATACATCACCACTTTGCTCATGATGACTTTCCTTTCTTGGTCGGCAATGAGGCTGCAGTCCATTCAGACATGCCACCTGCCAACCGAACGACGTTTTCAAAGCCGCGCTTTTTGAGCGTTTTAGCAATTGATCCCGCAGACGTACCCATTTTACAAACGACAATCACTGGATGCGATTTGTGACGATCGATCTCAGATACCTTCTTGTCAAACACACTCGCGGGCAGGTTATACGCACCGGCGATGTGACCTTGGGTAAAATCTTTCTGCTCACGAATATCAAGAATCAGCGCGTTGTCGCGGTTAATCATCCGCGTCGCTTCAGTTGTATTCACCGATTTGCCGGCTTTTTTAGTTTCCGTGTAGTAAAGCGTTGCGGCCGCAGAGACCCATAACACCATAAGGGCCCAGTTTTCCTGAGCAAATCCGATAAAATCCTGCATAAATGATGAGAGACCGTGATCCAAATTGAGACGTCGAGTATAATGATGTCGCTGACGAAGTCACGGGTCCCTCGTCAGATCCTTGCCTAGATCCGTAAGATTCGATGAATTCTGGACCATTAGATGCGACCTAAACCCGTTGTACTATTGATTTTGGATGGCTTTGGACTCCGCGAAGCTGCGGATGACAATGCCATCTATCACGCAAATACACCCACATTTGACCGTTTGGCCAAAAGTGCTCCAGCAGCCCAATTGGAAACTTCAGGGGAGGCGGTCGGCCTTCCAAAAGGTCAGATGGGTAATTCTGAAGTTGGTCACATGAATCTCGGAACAGGCCGGATTGTTTATCAAGATTTCACCAGAATCAGCAAAGCGATTGATGAAGGCGACTTCGAGACCAATGAAGTCCTAGTTAGCGCCTGTCGTCAAGCAAAAGCCCAAGGCGGCACCCTGCATATCCTTGGATTACTCAGCCCTGGCGGCGTTCATAGCCATGAAGATCATATTGAAGCAATGATCGGGCTCGCTGATTCGCTCGGCGTACCTATGACCCGCCTACATGCATTCTTGGATGGTCGCGATATGCCTCCGCAATCTGCTGAGCCATCTCTCGTTCGATTCCAACGGCTTGAAACGGTCCATACAAATTACAAGCTCTCCAGTCTCTGCGGCCGTTACTACGCAATGGATCGTGACAATAACTGGGATCGTATTCAAAGCGCTTTTGATCTGATCACGAAAAGTCAGGCAGAGTTTTCAGCTGGAACAGCGGTCGAGGGCCTACAACAGGCCTATCACCGCGGTGAAAAAGACGAATTCGTCAAAGCAACACGCCTCGGCGAATCATGGGAAATGCGGCCTGAAGATATTGTTATTGTGATGAATTTCAGAGCGGATCGCGCAAGGCAAATGACAAAAGCGCTTACCGCTAAATCACTACCTGAACTCAATCGGCCAAGTTGGATTCAAGACGTCTCGGTATCGACATTGACTCAATATGCAGATGATCTTGATGTACGCGTGGCCTTCCCACCGGAGACGCTCACAAACACGTTGGGTGAAGTGGTTTCAGAAGCCGGTCTATCGCAATTGCGTATCGCAGAAACTGAGAAATATGCTCACGTCACATTTTTCTTTAGCGGTGGCAAAGAAGCATTAGTAGAAGGCGAACACCGCGAACTCATTCCGTCTCCTAAGGTTGCGACCTATGATTTGCAGCCCGAGATGAGCGCTCCTGAAGTCACAGACTATCTTGTCGATGCGATCTCGTCGCAGACGTTTGATTTGATCGTGTGTAACTACGCAAATGGCGATATGGTTGGACACACTGGCAATTTCGATGCGGCTGTCAAAGCGGTTGAAGCACTCGACAGTAGCTTGAGCGCAGTCGAGGCCGCGCTTAAAGAGGTGGGCGGTCAAGCGCTCATAACGGCAGATCACGGCAACTGTGAGCAAATGCTTGATTACGAGAGCGGCCAACAGCACACACAGCACACAACTGAACTCGTACCATTGGTGTACCTTGGACCAAAGGCGGTTCGGCTCACCAACAAACCCGGCAAACTAG
>RGHP01000248.1 GCA_010024125.1 Gammaproteobacteria bacterium
ATTCTGTCAGGTACCGGGCTGGGCTCTGGAATTTGTAGAAAGTGTCGACCGGCCCTGTATGCCATGGGTGGAATCCTTGTTGTTATGTCGTAATTAAATCACACGGGCTATGGTTGAAAGCCTATCTCAAAACCGAATAATATGCATATCGTATTTTGTATGCAAAATAAAAAGAAAGACAATGATCACTCTATCGATTCCAACGGCGGAAATGAACAACCAATCAAAACCGCGTCAATTAGATGCAGGCGAGTCGCGTCGTCTCAAGCAACGCATCGAAAATAATACGCAGTGCGAAATTTTGTTTTCGAGGTTTGATCGTGGTCGATACGCAACAGATGCAAGTCACTATCAGATTTTTCCTCTCGGAGTCGTCATCCCGAGGGTCCGGGAGGATCTGGGTGCACTGATCGAGATTGCAAAAGAATTTAAAATTTGCCTCACGGGCCGGGGCGGCGGAACAAGCCAAAACGGCCAAACCATTAACCAGTCTCTAATTATTGATTGTTCAAAGTATCTGAACAACGTGCTCCACCTCGACACTGACAGTGGAATTTGCCACGTCGAACCGGGTATCGTTCTTGACCATCTCAACGCGAAACTCAAACAAAAAGGACTCTGGTATCCCGTCGACGTGTCCACATCAAGCCGCGCGACCCTCGGAGGCATGACCGGAAACAACAGCTGCGGGTCGCGAAGCATCCGATATGGAACGATGCGCGATAATGTCCAGAGCGTGCGTGCTCTTCTGGCCGACGGCACGGTAGCCCATTGGCGAGAGTTATCTGCAGAAGATCAGAAATTATCCGCTACAGATTTAGTAGCGAGAACAGATACGATGGGCCGTCTCCTTGGGTTAGGTGCAGCCAACAAACATCTGATCGAATCCCGCCTGCCTCAAATCATGCGCCGTGTTGGCGGGTACAACATTGATGCCCTGATTCCTGACGGAAATGGAGGATCAGGATGTTGGCCGGGAACTAAGAGTAATCCGGCACATTTGTTCGTAGGGAGTGAGGGAACGCTGGGTCTGTTCGAAGAGATCGAAATTAAATTATCGCCGATCCCTATAAACAAGACTCTAGGAGTTTGTCACTTTAAAACCTTCTACTCTGCCATGGATGCAGCACAGCATCTTGTGACGCTAGGTCCATCAGCGGTTGAGCTCGTGGACCGAACAATGATCGATCTGTCTCGAGACATCCCAATGTTTGCTAAGACGGTCAATCTGTTCGTGCAAGGTGAGCCTGAGGCTCTGTTGCTGGTCGAGTTCGACGAAGATGATCAGGGCGAAAACATTCGGCGCCTCAATCAACTCGAACAAATGATGGCTGACCTTGGTCAACCAGACTCAGTTGTCAGAGCAGAAGACTTGACATTCCAAAAACAAATTTGGGAAGTCCGAAAGCAAGGTCTCAATATCATGATGTCGATGCGTGGCGACGCCAAACCGATATCGATCGTTGAGGATTGTGCTGTAGAACTCAAGGACCTTGCCGAATACACAAGACGTTTAACAGAAGTATTTGAAAAGCATGGGACCAGCGGTTGTTGGTATGCACACGCATCTGTTGGAACACTGCATGTCCGTCCTGTCCTCAATCTGAAGCAAAAACTGGGGGCTAAGGCTCTGAGAGCAGTCGCTGAAGAAGCATTTGAAATGGTCCGTGAATACAAAGGATCACATTCCGGCGAACATGGCGATGGCATCGCTCGATCTGAATTCCATAAAGACATGTTTGGCCAGGAGATGGTCGATCTCTTCGAGCAAGTCAAACACATGCTCGATCCTCAAGGGATTTTTAATCCCAACAAAATCGTGAATCCCCCAAAACATGATGAACGCACGTTATTCCGCTTCGCCCCAGAATATGAAGAGCGCGTCGCAATCCACGGTTCTTTCGAAACTGGTTTCGACTGGTCTGGTTGGGGAAGTTTCAGCGGTGCTGTTGAAATGTGTAACAACAATGGCGCTTGCAGAAAAACCGACCCTGGTGTCATGTGCCCATCCTATCGAGTAACCAAAAATGAAAAAGATTTGGTTCGCGGTCGCGCAAACACCCTTCGTTTGGCTTTATCAGGCCAACTTGGACCCAATGCTGTGACATCTGAAGAAATGATGGAGACCATGAAGCTCTGCGTAGGCTGTAAGGCATGCCAGAACGAGTGCCCGACTAGCGTTGATATGGCCAAAATGAAAACAGAGGTTCTTTACCAGCGCAGTAAACGATTTGGTATCGGGCTCCGTGA
>RGHP01000249.1 GCA_010024125.1 Gammaproteobacteria bacterium
TGTATCTCATGGCCCCGAATTACCCCGCTGGAAAGGATGCGTTGGCTGGATTCAAGCGATTCTATAAAGGGCAGATTGCGGGAGAGGTTTATACCAAGCTCGGCCAGGTTGATTACGCGGCGGAGATCGCAAATTTAAGAGCTGAAAATCCTGATGCTGTGTTTTTCTTCTTGCCTGGGGGGATGGGTATTAATTTTACCAAGCAATATGCCCAAGCAGGGCTGAAAGAGTCTATCCCTTTGTTCGGTCCAGCTTTTTCATTTGATGAGGGTATTCTGAAGGCTGTTGGGGATGCCGCTATCGATACGATGAACACGTCGCAATACTCTCATGATCTTGATAACTCAGCGAATAAAGCATTTGTTGCTAAGTTTATGGAAACCTATGGACGCAAACCCTCGCTCTATGCGTCTCAAGGCTATGACACAGCGTTGCTTTTAGATAGCGCTTTTCGTGCTGTAGGCTCGGATTACAAAAATAAAGAAAAATTTCGTGCGGCGTTAGCGAAAGCCGACTTCTCTTCAGTGCGCGGAGATTTTCGATTTGGTCCGAACCAACACCCGATCCAGAGTATTTATGTGCGTAAAGTGGTGCGAGAAGGAGACTCTGTGACTAACCAATTGGTGGGAACAGTCTTTACTCAACATCAAGACGCCTATGCCAGTGAATGCAAAATGAAATGATGTCGACAGCGAGTGATGATGGCTCGCTAGAACTTAGACGCTGATGTTATTTCTAGAGCAACTGCTCAATGGCGTACAGCTCGGCATGATGCTGTTTCTAATGGCTGCTGGGTTAACGTTGATTTTTGGGATCATGCACCTGATCAATCTAGCCCATGGCTCGCTATATATGGTCGGTGCTTACGTCACTGCGACTGTGACAGTGGTGTCGGGTTCATTTGCGATTGGTCTCTTTGGTGGCTGTGTTGCAGCAGCCTGCTGTGGCGTACTCATTGAACTTTTGGCGATGCGTCATCTGTATCACCGTGATCATCTGGATCAGGTATTAGCGACTTTCGGCATCATCTTGACTGCTAATGAAGCGACCAAAATGATTTTTGGTCCGCAGGCGCTTTTTTTAAATCCACCAGATTGGCTGAGTGAGACCGTTCAGATCTTGCCAGATACTCCGTACCCAGCCTATCGATTATTTGTAATCATCTCAGGCATTGTTGTTGCGCTATTTTTAAGACATCTCATCACTCACACACGACTTGGGATGTTGATCCGGGCTGGTGCAACCCATCGCGAAATGGTCACTGCACTTGGCTTTAATATTTCGCTGTTGTTCACGGTTGTCTTTGCGCTCGGTGCAGGGCTCGCCGGTCTAGCAGGTGGTCTTGCCGGCCCTCTATTGGCAATTGAAGTTGGCATGGGTGAACAGATTTTGATTTTGACATTCGTTGTCATCATTATCGGCGGCATCGGATCTGTAAAGGGCGCGTTAGTTGCCGGTCTTTTGGTTGGCATTGTCGATACTTTGAGCCGCGCATTTTTGCCGACCCTCCTGAAAACGATGTTACCGACGGCGAGTGCTGATGCGCTCGCCGGATCTGTGTCGAGTATGGCGATTTACATCGTTATGGCACTCGTTCTAATCGTCAGGCCCGAGGGTCTGTATAGAGCCTATGGAACCTAGTTTGTCTCGCGGTACAGTCGTCCGCTTCGCGATTTTTGCGGTACTCGTGGTACTACCATGGATTGCACACGCCATGGATGATCCATTTTGGATCACGATTGCAACACGCATGTTAATTTATGGGCTTGCGGCGATGAGTCTTGATCTTATTTTGGGATATGGTGCGATGGTTAGTTTCGGGCACGCTGCATTTTTTGGTCTCGGAGCCTATGTTGTGGGCGTGTTAACTCATCACAACTTCTATGATGAGGTGATTCCGTTTTTACCCATCGAATGGGTTGGATCGATGAGCGCATTCGTGCAATGGCCGTTGGCAATGTTAGTTTCTGGCTTTATCGCTTTGTTGATCGGTGTTTTGAGTCTCAGAACTCAAGGCGTTTATTTTATTATGATCACTCTGGCATTTGCTCAGATGCTTTATTTTTTCATGATCGGTTTGCCTGATTATGGTGGAGAAGATGGTCTCAATCTCTGGCAGCGTTCAGAAATTCCAGGACTCGATTTGTCTGATTCATCACAGTTCTATTATGTGGTTTTAGTCCTCGTTAGCTTATGGTTTCTCTTGAGTCGTCGCGTCGTTGAAAGCCGATTTGGTCGAGTATTAACAGG
>RGHP01000250.1 GCA_010024125.1 Gammaproteobacteria bacterium
TGCCCCAATTACTTGCAACATCAAAGTCGACCAATTGGCTCTCGAAATACGACGCACCGAGTCTCCAGTCGAGATTCAATTCGTAGATCAAGTGACTCGCAACCAATTGCCTCGCTCGGTTACTCATCCAACCGGTCTGATTGAGTTCTCGCATCGCTGCATCCACGATGTCGCAATTCGTGTGACCGGTTTTCCATGATTCAAGTCGCGTGAGGTTGTGGTCACCTGCGACATCTTTATCGTTTGGGCCGCTCCGCCTAAACAAAGTCCAGTCAGATGCTCTTGCATACCAACGAAAATATTCACGCCACAAAAGTTCAAATCGCAGCCAATACGTTGACTCATTCGCTCCTACCTGAGACTCATATACCAGGGTATCCGACCAAATTTGTCTGGCTGACAGACATCCATGCGCCAGCCAAGCGGACAGATGGCTTGACTGCATCGGGCCACAAAAAGCGTTTCGTGTTTGTTTGTAATGCGATAAAGCGCGCGCATCCAAATATGCTGCCCAATGCGCTTTGGCCTGACGTTCTCCGCCGCGCGTTGCCACCTCTGTTTGAGAGGGAAGCGTGTAATCGAAGGTTTCCGTCCATTCCACTGGATCTGGCCACGGTTGCTCGAAACAGGGCACCAACGTCGCTATCCCAGATGGTGGATCAGGAATCAATCCCGGTTTTTTCTCTACAACCTTTCTGAATTTTGAAAATGTTGCAGGAAGCTCATCAAGCTCAAAGGGCAATTGCTCAAATCGAAACAGCTCATCAACATCGAGCGTAATAACTGGATATCCCTCTGCCTCAATGCGCGCAGTTTCTAATCGCTCTTCGGTAGCGACAGGGCGATCGCAGATGACGGAGACAATATTCACAGTCTCCTTGGCTCGGTTTAGCGCATAGACTGGCTCTTCCGCACTCACCCACAAATCACTTCCGAGACTCACCAAATCGTCTCTCAACGATTGCAGGCTCTCCGAGCGAAACCTTGCCCAATGCACACCAGTCCGCGGCATACCAAACTGCTGATCCGCCCAACGACGGGGTTCAAGACATGCAAGCGGAACCAGATGAGCGCCCCGCTCGCTCGCGATTTTAGCAGCCCGATTCAGCGCCGGATTGTCTGTGATCCGACATGAATCACGCACCAACCAGATGACAACTTCAGGCTTCATGAGGAACTCCCTGACGTCGACAGCGCTCGCTACAATAGATCACGGAATCCCAATCACGCGCCCACTTTTTTCGCCAAGTAAATGGTCGCTCGCAGACTGGGCACATCTTGACCGGCAAATCGCCCTTCTTCACCGTTTTACCATCGCGTTTCATAACAACGATTCCTGTGGTGATTTCAATGCGTCACCCCCTGTTGCCTGCACACGATCACGAAAAGCTACCGCTTGTTCCTGAATTGCATGGATCTTCTCGTCACCGAATCGATCCAGATTTTTGAGGATCATTGCCATCCGAGGATTGTGACTAAATCGTTCACGATGACGGTTCAAAAAATCCCAATACAGATAATTAAACGGACACGCATTATCCGTTTCTGTTTCCTTCACGTTGTAACGACATCCTTTGCAGTAGTCGCTCATTCGATCAATGTACTTCCCACTCGAACAATAGGGTTTAGATGCCATCACGCCATTATCAGCAAATAAAGCCATTCCTAACGTATTTGGTAGCTCCACCCACTCATATGCATCGGCATATACGGATAGATACCAATCGCACACCTCTTCAATCGAGCATCCAGCAATTAACGCGAAATTACCGGTCACCATCAACCGCTGAATGTGATGGGCATATGCGTTCTCACGGGTATTCCGAATCGCCTCAGACAGGCACACCATGTCGGTCTTCGTTTCATCCCAATAAAACGCAGGCAACGGCCATTGCGCTTCCAACGCATTGCGCTCTTTGTACTCAGGCATATAAGCCCAATACAGCCCACGTACGTATTCGCGCCAGCCAATAATTTGCCGGATGAATCCTTCAACAGCGTTGATTGGTGCATCACCGCGATGCAATGCATCTTCAGCTGCCCGACAGATTTCCATTGGACTCAAAAGACCGAGATTGAGACTTGTCGAGATCAGACTGTGAAATAAGGTATCTTTTCCACGGATCATTGCATCCTGAAAGTCACCGAAAGAGGCCAGACGCTCATTGATAAAATGATCTAGCATTTCGAGTGCTTGCTCTCGATTGACAGGCCACATGAACCGGTCTGG
>RGHP01000026.1 GCA_010024125.1 Gammaproteobacteria bacterium
GCATTCTTTGCGGGGCAGGAACCGCGAGACAGACTCGTATAACGGTTTGCGAATTTTGGTCTGACCAGTTAATCTATTGGTCAGACCACTTTGGAATGCCGGTGAACAGAGAATGAATGGTTACCTGTCGACTCCGCGAGTAACGCGTGCCGCTGATGTCATCATGGACCAAATCGAACGTTTGATTCTCGAAGGCAAAGTGCGACCTGGGCAAAAGCTTCCTTCTGAGCGCAGTCTTGCAGAAGAGTTTGATGTCTCGCGTCCTACTGTGCGTGAGGCGATTCAGAAGCTTGAAGCTCGCGGTTTGATCCAAAGACGGCACGGCGGTGGAACTTTTGTTGCGGAACACGTGGGTTCGACATTTATTGATCCAATGATGGCGATGATACAGAGATCGCCCGATGGAACGTTTGACATCCTGGAGTTGCGGTTCGCGCTCGAGAGTGTTGCGGCCTGGTTGGCTGCTGATCGTGCAACTGAACGTGCTCGCGGTAACGTTCAACGGCGCTATCACGAATTACAGGCTGCCGTTCGCTCGCATGACTTGCATCGCGAGGCGAAGGCGGACGCGGAATTTCATCTTGCGATTGCGGAGGCATCGCAAAACGGTGTGATCCTTCACATCATGCGCTCGATTTTTGTGTTGTTAGAAGAGTCGATCGTCAAAAATTTGGCCGAGCTGAACCTGGATCGAATACGAAAACAAGATCTGGCACTCCAGCATGAGGCGATTTATCGGGCGATCGTTATTGATCGTGACCCGGCGGCGGCTAGGAAGGCAGTCCGTCAACATATGTTAACTGTGAGTGAATCACTGAATCGTGAGCGTCTCGCAGATACGAAACCGCGACGCTTAAAAGAGTTGACACAATCGACTTAATTTAAGCGTCGTTGATCACCAACCAACCCAACGAGGTGAACGATATGGCGAATACGCCAATAACAGTCGACCAAGACCCGGTCGAAACAAAAGAATGGCTAGAAGCCTATGAGTCAGTTTTACAACACGAAGGCGCAGACCGAGCTGCCTATCTTCTGAATCAGCTTGTTGCACGAGCCAGCCAGGAGGGAGCAAGTCTTCCGGTTGCCATGACCACACCGTACCGGAATACAATCCCAGTGCAGAAAGAAGCACCGATGCCGGGCGATTTGTTCATGGAACGTCGTATTCGGAGCTTGATTCGTTGGAACGCGTTGGCAATGGTTATGCGAGCCAATAAGTCAGGTGATGATTTGGGTGGGCACATCGCAACCTATCAATCTGCAGCAACTCTGTACGAAGTCGGTTTTAACTATTTCTGGAAAGGTCCAGACCATCCTGAAGGTCAGGATCTTCTGTATATCCAGGGGCATGCGAGCCCAGGAATCTATGCGCGCTCATTTCTAGAAGGGCGTCTATCTGAGAAGCAACTCGATAATTTCCGTCGTGAAGTCGATGGAGATGGTTTGTCGTCATATCCACACCCATGGCTGATGCCAGATTATTGGCAGTTCCCAACGGTTTCGATGGGGCTTGGACCGATTCAATCAATCTACCAAGCACACGTAATGAAATACCTGGTCAACCGTGGCCTATCCGACCAGCCGAACCGAAAAGTTTGGGCATTTCTTGGTGACGGTGAGATGGATGAACCGGAATCACTCGGTGCGATTGGTCTTGCTGGGCGTGAGCGTTTGGACAACCTTATTTTCGTGATCAACTGTAACTTGCAACGTTTGGATGGGCCTGTTCGCGGGAACGCGAAAATTGTCCAAGAACTCGAGGGCCAGTTCCGTGGCGCGGGTTGGAATGTGATCAAGGTGCTGTGGGGCGGTCAGTGGGATCCACTGTTTGCCCGTGATCGTCAGGGTCTAATGCAGAAGGTTATGGACGAAGTTGTCGACGGCGAGCTCCAAAACTGTAAAGCCAAAGGCGGTGCGTACACGCGTGAGCATTTCTTCGGAAAGTATCCTGAACTGAAAGAGATGGTCTCGGACATGTCGGATGACGATATTTTCCGGCTCAATAGAGGCGGACATGATCCTAAGAAGGTGTATGCTGCATACCACGATGCAGTGAACCACACAGGGCAGCCGACCGTCATCCTTGCGCAGACTGTGAAAGGTTACGGCATGGGATCATCTGGCGAATCAGCAAACCCTTCGCATCAGGTGAAGAAGCTTGATCTGGATAACCTGAAGGCGTTTCGGGATCGGTTCTCTATCCCAGTCACAGATGATGAATTGGCCGACGTTCCGTATTACAACCCAGGAGCAGATAGTCCAGAAAGTCGCTATCTGCAGGAGCGTCGTCAGACCCTTGGCGGTTACCTGCCAGCTCGCCGGGCGTGGAAAGAACCGCTTGGTTGCCCAAGTCTTGACGCGTTCAAGCAGCAGTTGAAGGGTACCGGTGATCGTCAGATTTCAACGACGATGGCGTTTGTTCGGATGTTGTCGACTCTCGTGAAAGATAAGACGATTGGTCATCGAATTGTTCCGATTGTTCCTGATGAGGCGCGAACCTTTGGTATGGAAGGGATGTTCAAGCAGTTGGGTATCTATACAACCGAAGGTCAAAAGTACATCCCTCACGATGTGGATCAGGTGCTGTCCTATCACGAAGATAAAGCAGGTCAGATTCTCGAAGAAGGGATCAACGAGTCTGGCGCTTTCTCTGCTTGGATGGCCTGTGCAACCTCATATGCGAACCATAATCAGCCTTTGATTCCGTTCTACATTTACTACTCAATGTTTGGGCATCAGCGTGTTGGTGATTTGACTTGGGCTGCTGGCGATATTCAAGCCAAAGGCTTCCTGTTAGGAGCTACATCCGGTCGAACAACTCTGAATGGTGAGGGGTTGCAGCACCAGGACGGTCATAGCCACATCCTCGCAGGAACGGTTCCAAACCAGCGCTCATACGATCCAACCTACAGTTATGAGGTTGCTGTGATTGTGCAGCATGGCCTGAAGCAGATGTATGACGAGAACCAAAGTGTTTTCTACTACATCACGCTGATGAATGAGAACTACAACCACCCGGACATGCCTGAAGGCGTTGAGGCAGACATCATTAAGGGTATGTATCGCTTGAAGCCGGCGACTCCAAAGATGAAACACAATGTGCGTCTTTTGGGTTCGGGAACAATTCTCAGGGAAGTGGAAGCGGCGGCTGAAATGCTCGCTGAATTTGGTGTGGGCGCTGATGTCTATAGCGCGACAAGTTTCAACGAACTCCGTCGCGATGGACAATCAGTCGCTCGATACAATCTGCTACACCCAGAAGAAAAAACCGCACGAATTAGCCACGTCGAAACAATGCTGGGTGGTTCGGATGCGCCTGTCGTGGCGGCAACCGATCATATCCAGCTCTACTCAGAGCAGATTCGTCCGTTCCTCGGAAAGACGACGTATGTCACCTTGGGTACGGATGGCTTTGGACGCTCGGATTCGCGCAAAAAGCTGCGTGAGCATTTTGAGGTTGATCGTCGATTTGTGACTGTCGCCGCGCTCCGAGCGCTTTCGATGGATGGAAAGATCGATCTGAAAATCGTGTCAAAGGCGATTAAGGACTTCGGCATCGATCCGGATCGTCTTGATCCAGTGACACTGTAAGGAGGGATACCATGACAACGATTCGTGTACCAGATATCGGTGATGCTTCTAATGTCACAGTGATCGAAGTTGCAGTATCCCAAGGTGATACTGTGGCCGAGGGCGATACATTAATTGTCCTTGAATCAGACAAGGCATCCATGGAGATCCCAGCAGATGCATCAGGCGTGGTCGGAAAAATACATGTTTCCGAAGGGGCTGAAGTCAATGAGGGTGATCCGATTTGTGAACTCGAAGGCGCAGAGTCGGGAGCTGAGACAGTGACTGAAGCGTCGCAGCAATCAGCGGCTGCTGAACCTGTCGCAGCAGAGGTAAGTGGTGCTTCACAGTTGGTGTCTGTTCCAGACACCGGCAGTGCTGATGGCGTCACAGTCATAGAAATTGCGGTTTCTGTTGGTGATAGCGTTGCCGAAGGAGACACTCTGATTGTTTTGGAGTCTGACAAGGCATCCATGGAGATTCCTGCGCCAGCATCTGGTGTGGTGACTGCTCTGAAAGTGTCTGAAGGTCAACAGGTTGTCCAGGGTGATCCAATCTGTGAGATGACGGGCGGTGACGCGAACACGACTTCTGCACCTGCACCGCAAGCATCATCCGAACCAGCTGCTCCGGCTGCTGCCGAAACGCCTGCTCCCCAATCCAGTGGCGGTATAGAAAAGGTCGTTGTGCCTGATACCGGCAACGCTGATGGCGTAACCGTGATAGAGGTCAGTATTGGTGTCGGTGATACGGTATCTGAGGGCGACACGTTGATCGTTCTCGAGTCAGATAAAGCATCGATGGAGATCCCATCACCAGTCAGCGGCAAGGTGTTGGCGTTGTCTGTCAAAGAAGGTGACTCTGTTGCTCAAGGTGATGCGATTGCTGATGTTGAAGCAACTGGCGGTTCACAGCTGAAGGCTGCGCCAGCGTCTGCTCAGCAGCCAGCTGCAGCACCAGCATCTACTCCAGCCCCGGCTCCTAAACCTTCTGTGGTTGAAGAAGCGAGCGTTCCTCCAGTCGGCTCGAGTGTGCATGCTGGACCGGCTGTAAGAGCACTCGCTCGTGAACTCGGTGTCAATTTGACAAAAGTTCCGTCGACCGGTCCGCGTGGTCGAATCACAAAAGATGATTTACATAACTTTGTGAAGGTAAAGTTGAAGGAGGCTGACTCTGGACAGTCAGTGAGTGGTGGATCAGGAATACCTCCGATTCCTCCGGTTGATTTTGCAGCCTTCGGCCCTGTTGAACGGATCCCGATGACCAAGATCCACAAGCTCACCGCAGACAACATGACCCGTTGTTGGCTCAATGTGCCTGCAGTGACTCAGTTTGATGAAGCAGACATCACGGATCTGGAGGCGTTCCGGAAATCGATGAAAGCAGAAGCTGAAAAGAAGGGCGTGAAACTGACGCCGTTACCATTCTTAATCAAGGCTTCAGCACATGCGTTAGCTGAGCTTCCGCAAGTGAATGCATCGATCGATCCGGCAACGGATGAAATTGTTCGAAAGGGCTACATTCATATCGGGATTGCGGTTGATACGCCGGATGGTCTGATGGTTCCTGTTATTCGTGATGCGGATCAGAAGGGTATTTGGGAAATCGCAGCCGAGGCATCTGAGCTTGCAGATAAAGCGAAGAACAAGAAGTTAAAGCCTGCCGAAATGCAGGGTGCGACATTCACGATCTCATCGCTTGGCTCTATCGGTGGAACGGCATTCACACCGATTGTACCGTCGCCTCAAGCAGCGATTTTGGGTATCTCTAAAGCATCCATGCAGCCTGTTTGGGATGGTTCTTCGTTCCAGCCTCGATTGATGTTGCCACTGTGTCTTTCTTACGATCACCGGGTGATTAATGGTGGAGACGGTGCACGATTTACGACAATTCTGAGTAAAGTGCTCGGCGATATTAGGCACTTGGTGTTCTAGTGAAATGCCCGGTTCGCCGGGCATTTTTTTATGGCGTTCTTTTTGACTTCCAAAATACTTCTTGGCCGCCATCACGTCGTGCGAGTTGGCGCGCCATGACAAACAACACATCCGATAGTCGGTTGATGTACCGCTTCAGGTCATCGCCTACGGTTTCTTCTTTTGAAAGCGTCACGATGATGCGTTCCGCGCGTCGCGCGACTGCGCGCGCCATGTGGCACAGTCCAGCGGATTTTGAACCGCCCGGCAAGATGAATTCTTTGAGCGGTGGGAGCTCTTCATTTAATTGATCACACAACGTTTCAAGGTCTGACACCATCTCTGCTTGAATCAACTGAAATCCTGGTACGGCTAGCTCTCCGCCAAGATCGAACAAACGATGCTGGATATCGGTTAAGGGCTCGATCAACCGTTCATCTGTAGGGAGCTCGGCGAGCAGTAAGCCAATCCATGAGTTGAGCTCGTCAATTGTTCCGACTGCTTCTATGCGGACACTGTCTTTTGTCGTCCTTGAGCCGTCGCCGAGGCCAGTTGTGCCATCATCGCCAGTCCTGGTGTAAAGCTTTGTCAGTCGGTTACCCATTTGTTTGTTCACTCTCTAGAGTTTTGATGCGATCACGGATAATTATCAAGAGAATTAAACCAGGTATCACTAGGACGGTAGTTAGGATAAAGAATAGGACCCAACTGCCAGTCACATCGACGAACCATCCACTTCCACCTGCCAACGTGGTTCGGCCTAAGTTCCCGATTGAGGCTAACAGGGCATACTGAGTCGCAGAAAAAGCTCTTCCGGTGAGGGCGGTTAAAAAGCTTACAAAGGCCACACTTGAAAACGCTGTCGTAAAGTTATCAACAATGATAGCTGCAGCAAACAACCACTCCTGTGGGCCCGATACTGCTATCCAAGCAAACATCAGATTACTTAGCGCCATTGAAGCTCCACCGATGAGCAATCCTTTAACTACACCGAGCCTTACGTTAATGATTGAACCAAGCAGGGTAAACGCGACAGTGGCGAACCAACCAAGCATTTTCGTGTAATCCGCTATCTGCTCGTTGGTAAAGCCGACTTCCTTGTAGAAAACGATAGACATGCGTCCTAGGAATGCCTCTCCGATTTTAAACAAGAAAACAAACAGTAGTATGGCGAGTGCTGTCTTAACACCGTTGCGCCTCATGAACTCAGCAAGTGGTTCCCAAATAGTTACTGTCAGCCAGCGTAAAATTTGACCAAAACTAGAGGTGCCAAATTTGTCATACTTTGATTCGAGTGCAGATTGCAGTTTTGTTCGGTCCGATTCCGGTTCTTGCACCGTTAAAGTTAAACCAATCAGACAAACAATGAATCCCGCAAGAATCCAGTACACCCCAGACCAGGTCAAAGTATCTGCGTAACGGAAGGCTACGTATCCAGGAAGTGAATAACCTGTCCACCAGCCGATCACTGCCATCGCTGAGGCAGCTGGTAGTTGATGTTTTGGGCTGTTGGCGAAGTGGTCTATTCGATATGCATCAATCGCAATATCTTGGGTCGCTGATGCTAAGGCGATACCAAATGCCAGTAATGAGGTAAGCATGAGAGATTTTGCAGGATCGACAGTCGCAATGGATACCGTCAGCACCAGCATGACCAGTTGGGTAAATAGTATCCACCCTCTGCGCTGTCCGAACACTCCTAGCATTGGAATTTTAACGCGATCGAGGAGGGGCGCCCAGAAAAAATTGATTGCGTATACCGCAAAAATTGATCCGAAAAGACCGATGGCAGTTCGGGTTAGTCCTGCATCTTTTAACCAACCGGACATCGCCGACCCGATAAGCACCCAGGGAAAACCGCTAGCACAACCCATCAGGAAGACCCACAAAATACGTTTATCTAGATAGGTTTTAAAAGTGTCGTTGAGCGTCACAGCACCTCCGGATCAGGCATTCATTGTCGGTTGCTTGACCCAAAATACAAGGTGTTTAGATGCGAAGGCCGCCATCAACCTCGATCACTCGGCCGTTGACGTAGTCATTTTCAAGAATAAATTCAACGGTTTGTGCGATCTCATCTGGCTGGCCGAGACGGTTTGCCGGGATGCCTGCGGCGATCTTTTCTAGTGCCTCAGGTTTCATTGTCAGAACCATTTCTGTTCCTATGAAACCGGGAGCGATTGCTGCACAACGGATATTATGGCGTGCAAGCTCTTTCGCCCAAGTCACAGCCATCGCGGCTACGCCGGCTTTAGTTGCTGTGTAGTTGGTTTGACCCATATTTCCATGGCGTGAAATCGAGGAAATATTAATGATGCAACCGCCGTTACCAGCTTTGACCATTTCAGTCGCAGCCGCGCGGCCGCAAAGGAATGTCCCGGTCAGGTTCACATCAACCACTTGCTGCCAATGTTCGAAGCTCATGCGGTTCTCGACGACGCCTTCTTTGACCTTAAGAAATAATGAGTCACGCGTAATGCCTGCATTGTTCACGACAGCGTCGAGTCGGCCAGTTTGTGCCGAAATCTGAGAAAAGATCCGGTCTACCTCGTCTTCTTTAGCCACATTACAGACCCATGTGGACACGGCGGCGCCTGCGTCTTCGATCAGCTTCTTTGCTTCTGCGAGGGTGTCTGCGTTCATATCGATGAGGGCAATATGTGGCTTTTTGGGTGCTAGACGTAATGCCGTTGCGCGGCCGAGTCCCTGAGCCCCGCCAGTGATGACGATAACCTTGCCGTTGAGATCCATGTGTATTCCTTAGTCAGTATCAGTGTCGAAGCTGCACAAAAATTTTGTTGCAATGCAATATTTCTTTGGTTTGTGAATGACAAATCTGTATCCTGACAATCGGAGGAATCGTGATGCCTTTAATCATTTTTATGTTCGTACCCGTCGTTGAGATGTGGATCCTGATTGAAGTTGGCGGTTGGATCGGTGCGTTGCCAACAATTTCGCTCGTCGTCTTGACCGCAACGTTAGGATTGTCACTCCTCAAACGCCAGGGGCTCTCAACATTGATGAGTGCGCGACGTAAAATGGATGAAGGATCGATTCCCGCATCTGAACTCGTCAGCGGTGTGATGATCGCTGTTGGCGGCGCATTATTACTGACGCCTGGGTTCGTGACAGATGCGATCGGTTTTGCGCTGTTAATCCCTCAAACACGCCAGTGGCTCTTGTTCAAACTGATCGATCGTTATCGCGACAAGATCATCATCGAAGGTGAGTTTCATCGGGTCGACGATAGAAATTTTTAGTTCGACTGTTGAAAAAATTAAATGCGTCTCCATCAACCGGCTTGTCTTAGGGACTTGGTCCCTAAAAGGTTAGACCCCCAAAGACGTTGAGCTAAGGAAAGCGTTCCAACTCATTTGACTTCGGGGGGTGTAGATGGGCACAGCCCTAGTTCATTGTCAAAAATCGGAGATATAAGCAAATGAACATTCGTCCACTCCACGATCGCGTCGTAATTCGTCGCATGGAAGAGGAATCAAAAACAGCGGGAGGCATCGTGCTTCCTGGCTCTGCAGCCGAGAAACCAAACCAGGGTGAGATTGTTGCCGTCGGAACAGGCAAGCCACTCGACAACGGGGACGTCCGAGCGATGTCAGTGTCCGTAGGTGACACCGTAGTGTTCGGTCAGTACTCAGGCTCAAACACAATCAAAGTAGACGGTGAAGAACTTCTGATCATGAACGAATCAGAAATTCTTGGCGTAATCGAAAAGTAAGACCCCTGAAGAAAGGATTTTTTAGACATGACAGCTAAAGACGTAAAATTTGGTGATGCTGCCCGTCAGGGTATGCTTGCTGGCGTAAACATTCTGGCAGACGCTGTAAAGACAACACTTGGCCCTAAAGGCCGTAACGTTGTACTCGACAAGTCGTTTGGCGCTCCTACCGTGACTAAAGACGGTGTCTCTGTAGCAAAAGAAATCGAGCTTGCCGATAAGTTCGAAAACATGGGTGCGCAGATGGTGAAAGAGGTTGCCTCGCAAACTTCTGACGTCGCTGGTGACGGAACAACAACCGCGACAGTACTCGCGCAGGCGATCGTTAATGAGGGCTTGAAATCAGTTGCTGCGGGCATGAACCCTATGGATTTGAAGCGCGGTATCGACAAAGCTGTGAAGGCGGCTGTTGAAGCGATTGGTGGCATGGCGAAGCCTTGTGAAGACTCAAAAGCGGTCGCACAGGTCGGTACCATCTCTGCGAACTCAGACTCTGGTGTTGGTGCAATCATCGCGGAAGCGATGGAAAAGGTCGGAAAAGACGGCGTGATCACTGTTGAGGAAGGGTCTGGCTTTGATGATGAGTTGGACGTGGTTGAGGGTATGCAGTTCGATCGCGGTTACCTCTCACCATACTTTATTAATAACCAAGACAACATGACAGCTGAGCTTGAAAGCCCATACGTTCTGCTGGTCGACAAGAAGATCTCCAACATCCGAGACCTGATTCCGGTATTGGAAGGTGTCGCGAAAGCAGGCAAGCCGTTGTTGCTGATTGCCGAAGACGTCGAAGGTGAGGCGCTTGCAACGTTGGTTGTAAACAACATGCGCGGCATCGTGAAGGTTGCTGCTGTTAAAGCTCCTGGCTTTGGTGATCGCCGTAAAGCAATGTTGCAAGACATTGCGACTCTGACTGGCGGTACAGTGATCTCTGAAGAAGTCGGCTTGTCTCTTGAGACAGCAACTTTGGATGATCTCGGAACAGCGAAGCGTGTTCAGATCTCGAAAGAGAACACAACGATCATTGATGGCGCTGGTAAGGCAGACGACATCAAAGGCCGTGTGAAGCAGATCGAAGCTCAGATCGAAGAAACTTCATCAGATTATGACCGTGAAAAACTGCAAGAGCGCAAAGCGAAATTGGCTGGCGGTGTTGCTGTGATCAAGGTTGGTGCTGGCTCCGAAGTCGAAATGAAAGAGAAGAAAGCCCGCGTTGAAGACGCACTTCACTCAACACGCGCTGCGGTTGAAGAGGGCGTTGTATCAGGCGGTGGTGTGACTCTGATTCGTGCATTGCAGGCGGTCGGTGATCTGAAGGGTGACAACGAAGAACAGAACGTTGGTATCCAGATCGCTAAGCGTGCGATGGAAGCTCCTTTGCGTCAGATCGTAACGAACGCCGGCGGTGAAGCATCAGTTGTTGTCGATAAAGTGAAGCAAGGCGAGGGTAACTTTGGCTTCAACGCAGCGACTGGCGAGTACGGCGACATGATCGAAATGGGTATTTTGGACCCAGCGAAAGTGACTCGCTCTGCACTGCAAGCGGCAGCGTCTGTTGCTGGACTTATGATCACAACTGAGTGCATGATCACAGAGATCAAAGAAGACAAGCCAGCGATGCCTGCAATGGACCCTGGCATGGGCGGCATGATGTAAGCCGACCCTTGAGGCGTAAAACCCCATCCAGTTTCTGGGTGGGGTTTTTTTATGTCTCTCTAAAAATGGCAGGCATAAAAAACCCGCCGAAGCGGGTTTTTCTAATAAATCGAATTAAGCGTTTGCAAATTGCTCGGAAACGTAGTCCCAATTCACGAGTTCCCAGAATGCTTTGAGGTATGCTGGGCGCGCGTTACGATAATCAACGTAGTAGGCGTGTTCCCATACATCGCATGTCAGCAATGGTGTTTTACCTTCAGTCATTGGGTTGCCTGCACCAATGGTTGATGCGAGCTCCAATTTGCCGTCGCTTGTTTTGACAAGCCAGCCCCAGCCAGATCCAAACGTCGTAACTGATGTTTTAGTGAATTCTTCTTTGAAATTTTCAAACGATCCGAAGGTTTCGTTGATTGCGTCAGCAAGTTCACCCGTTGGCTCTCCGCCACCGTTTGGAGATAGGCAATGCCAATAAAACGTGTGGTTCCAAACCTGGGCTGCATTATTGAAGATGCCGCCAGACGATGCTTTGATGATTTCTTCGAGCGCCTTACCTTCAAACTCAGTTCCTGGAACGAGATTGTTCAAATTGTCCACGTATGTTTTGTGGTGTTTACCGTGGTGAAACTCGAGCGTTTCTTCTGAAATGTGCGGTGCCAATGCGTTTTTAGCATAAGGCAGTGAGGGCAATTCGAATGCCATGATGACCTCCAGTGTGTTTTGGTTGATGCAATTGTGGGGGCTTCTGATGACAAATCAATCTTTTCGGCGATGATGGGTTCGTTTTGTCCACGGATTCGGTAAACTCGAAGCGTACAGAAGGCGAGCATATGACCCGTAAAGAACCTCAATTTAACGATGACCTGAATACTCCGATCGCTGTTGCCGATCCCAAGGAATTAGTTCGCCCTGATGCCAAGCCGGAAACTCTGCGTAATCCAACAGTTCAAAATCCAAAGCAGTCGGGATCGAACTGGCTTCTATGGATGTTCGTTATTGTGAGCTTGTTCGTCTCTTTTGGTATGGCATTTTTTGGTCTTGAAGAAGCAGGTCGCTACCAAGCTGCACTCACTCAAGCTGAAAGTCAGGCGAAGGAGCTCGAAGCGACAATTCAACGACTGAATGAATCTCAAACGCAAGGTATTGGGGAATTAGCGCAATCCGATGCGCAGATGCGAAAAATGGTGCAGTCAGTTGAGGCGCGTCTGAAATCAGACGTCACAAAAGACCTTGAGGCGTTGTCGAAGCAAGTGAAATCACTACAGCAAGACGTTAAAAATTCAGATGCGTCATCGAAGGCTGTGCAATTAAAACTGGATGAGTCTGTTGCTCTACTGAGTGAGCAGATCAACACAGAGCGGACACGGATTGACGCGGTATCGGGAACGCGCCAAGCGGTGATGGCATTAAGTGAGGAATTGCGTGCGCTAAAAGAAGCGTATACGACGCTGAATGGAAGCCTACAACAAGTCAGCATTGGGCAGGCGGCTACAGAACAAACAGTCAAAGATATTCAGTTGGTCGTCGAAGGGATCAACGAGCAACTCGCTCAACTAGAGACCGCAAATAACGCATTGATCGGACTTGAAGTATTGTCTGAGCAGGTGGACCGACTGGCGCAGCAGGCCAAGCAACAACAGCAAGTGATCGACGCAGTCGATGCCAGTAGAAAGCAGTTAACACAACGAATCATCGATCTCGACGGCCGCGTTAACCTTGCGCTGTCGCCTAAGGAGCAATAATGCGTCGCGTGGTCTTTAACCAAAAAGGTGGTGTTGGAAAATCCAGTATTGCCGTTAATCTTGCGGCCGCGAGCGCCAAGGTCGGACTGAAAACCTTACTGGTTGATTTGGATGTACAGGGGAATAGCACACATTACATTTTTGGTGAGCGTTCTGAGCCATTACCTGGAGTCGAAGATTTTTTTCAAAATCAGTTGTCGTTGTACTCACGTGAGCCAATTTCTTCGTTA
>RGHP01000251.1 GCA_010024125.1 Gammaproteobacteria bacterium
CCGGAGGAAATTGCTCAGTTGTTCAGATTAGTGATATCAACCTCGTAAGCATTCTAGTAATCAGATGTGAATGTTTTGTGCTTAAGAACTTGTGAAGCGAATTCAGTTTTTTCGGAATAGTTCGATTACATCAGCCTTTTTGACTGAAACACTTTGTCCCGGCTTATCGTCGAATTGAACAATGATTGTCTCTTTTTTCTTTCCAATAAAGCCTATCACTTAGCCTTGGCGATTGGTGCCGTCGAGGGTAACGCGATCGCCGTATTTGTATGGCGAATTAAGAGCCAGGCTTGACCAATTAGGGTTGTGAACTGTAGTCATTTCGAAATCCTCCTCATTTTAAAACGCGCCATGCGTCAGGCGTATGGCGCGTACAACATGAATCAGCCTTCGAGGCTAATGTTTGTCGCAGAAGTTTTACCACGCTCTTCTTGTAGGTCGTAAGAGACCTTCTGCCCGTCGTTCAGCGAGCGAATGCCCTTAAGAGACAATGCAGAGATGTGAACAAACACATCTTTGCCACCGTCATTCGGAGTGATAAAGCCAAAACCTTTTTGAGTATCAAAAAATTTAACAACGCCTGTGTTCATAATAATTTTCTCGTAAATAAGATATGAGGCCTCGAGACCTTAGGGTCTTGAGGTACTAGGTTTTTCAAAGAGGAATTCAAAGTAAAGTCAGAAACTGAGCTAGGAAGATCTAATGAAAGCTCGCGGAGTAAAACACACAACCTGCGCAATAGATACTTTTAATTCGTTTTACCTTGTGATGCTGAGAATGGTACTCTCTCTCACGGTACTCAGGGATACATGTGCGACTGGCATACTGAACTGGATTTGTGAAACAAGGTGGTTTTAGTCCATTCAGTTCTTTAAAAGTTTCACTTGAAAGTGGCGCGCCCGAGAGGATTCGAACCTCTGACCTTTGCCTCCGGAGGGCAACGCTCTATCCAGCTGAGCTACGGGCGCTTTACGAGAAGCGAAAGTGTACACGCTTCGTCGACATTACCAACGAGATTTTAACAGAGTCCACCTAGGTTTCTCATATTCCATATGAGCTTTAGGAATACTGCTACCGCTTTTACTTCGACGATTCTACAAAAGATATGCCATCGAGATGCCTTGGATGTTGATCATCTAGTATCCAATCAACTAAATCTTGATATGCGATATCAGCGAAATCACGACTTGTTGCTTTTAGGTGCAGTGCTGCTTGCTTTGCGGCTTGTTTTCTCCGCGATTCCATCAACGCATGAAGGAGACGGGCAAAGAAAGAAGTGATCGGCATAATGATGCTTGATGCATCAAAGGTTGGTCTGCGGAGAGGTGTTTCTGCGTACATTCAAAGGTTCCTTGTGAGAATTGTGATCAAGCGTAACTTTTGGTTACTATCAACGACTAAAGTATATAAAACGTTGTGCGTCGCATCAATATGAGGCATCAGTTTTGTCAAAAGATTTGAGTTCTGCTGAAAACCCAGCGGCGGTAGCTCATAACCAATCAATAGCGCAAAAATACCCGTGGCACTCCAAACCTCGACAATCTATAATCTCGCGCAGCAAACTCAACAACAGGCATGAGGTTACCAATGAAAACGGTAATTACCGCGATCACATCCCTAATTGCATTATCTGCATTCGCTGCAAGTGAAAACGCTGACGTGGTGCTAGAGCGCTTAAAGCATCCAGCATCTGTTTGTGTCATGGGCGATCCTTGCTCTGAAAACCTTGGCAAAGCACCGGTTGCTGCTGCAGCCAGAACTGGAGATCAGGTATATAACGGCGCATGCGCTGCCTGTCATACAACGGGTGCTGCTGGTGCCCCGAAATTAGGCGATGCCGGTGCTTGGGCCGCACGCATTGACCAAGGCATGGAGACAATGGTCAAGCATGCAATCCAGGGATACAACGCAATGCCAGCTCGTGGCTTGTGCGCCGATTGTTCTGATCAAGAAATCGCAGACGCTGTTGCTTACATGGTGGATGGTCTTTAAGACACTCTAAACTGGTCGATCCCAAGTCGGATCGGCCATGCTTTCACGAGCATTCACGCGATCAAGCTTACTTAATAATTTTCCAATCACTGCTTCGGGAAGGGCTTGAAGGGTATTGGGCTCTTCACGATTCAATCGTGGTTCTCCAGATGCCTCAACTGCAGTGCGTCTCTCATGATCAGAACCATTCGAAAATAGAGCGAGATCAACGCCGGCATCCAAAGTGTT
>RGHP01000252.1 GCA_010024125.1 Gammaproteobacteria bacterium
TTTGGGACTAACTTCCCTGACAATTGCAATATCTCGCTTAAAAGGTTTACGTTAAATTGGATAGTGGAGGGATTGATGCATGCAGAGCGACGGCAATAAACCTACGAAGGCTTGGTGGGTGAACTGGCTAATCATTGCTGGCACCATCGTTGTAATAATGGTTTTGTCTTGAGTTCAGACCACCTTGACTCCTTTCTCGGTTAGCCAAGGCGCTTGCGGACGGCGGTCAGTGATCTCAAAAATCGCCTCAAGCGGTCGACAAAGGCGGGTACCCTTTCCTGTAACAACGAAAGGCCTTTCGAGACCGTCGGGTCGATCGATTAGGTACTGAATAATCGTTCCTGAGTCATTCTCGGCCAGCGCGTCTTCTAAGTCTGATTGAGCGTCTGGTCGGAGCATGTGTTTCCAGTCTAGGCCCGATGATCCTTTTAATTCTTGCAACAGCTCAGCCGTCCACCCAGCCTCTAGGTAGAGGACGATCGTCGCTTCGATCCCTGAGTCGCTCAAGAACCTAAGTGCGTCTCTTGATTTACTGCACTTGGGGTTGTGGTAGATGGTGGCTTTGGTCACTTTGATTACCTAAAAAATATTATTGCCAAGGGTAGAGCGCCGACATGTTTTGTGTCACGGAGAATTTGGTCGCACCTCGTTTTTGATTTTTTTGGCATCTTTTTTGCAAATGTCGCAGTTGTGTTGTTTTTTTGACGGAGAATAAAAATGTCAGCACTATCAAAACTCGAGTTTGAGCGGGACTTGGATTGCGTAGATATTAGTCTTTTTGCGCAGTGTCGGGCTCTCATCAGTGAGGGTATGGCTACTGAAGTTGATCAATTGATCGAGCGTCGCTCGGGCGCTGAGTCGCAAGATGAGCTAGACAGAATTCGATTGATTAAGGATCTCGCTACGGGATCGACAGCTCTGATCAACTGATCTAATCTGAACTGTAGAGAAAGTTACTTGCCGCTGACCAGATTCCAGCGTCAGTAACTCGCGTACCAGTGGCTACGAGTTTTCAGCAACTGAGTAGAGGGTAATAAGGCCCTTTAGGGTGCGATCTTTGTGCCGATATATTAAGTGTCCAATCATGAGAGCATCGGGTTGTGCTTAAAAACAAATACTGGTTAGCAATTATTTCGATTGTTTTGTCGGTCGGGCTGCACGCGGATGGTGCGCAGAAACTGAGCTCACAGGCGTCAGTCTTAGACGTGCTCGCGCAATCCCGTGGCGAAACTGTTTTAGCGTTTATTGACAGCCCCGCTGATCAGTCCAGCCCGCTCCGCAGTCTCCAGGGTTTGCTGAGTGCTTATTCGCTGGAGTTGAACGGGACTGATTTAGGACAAGTTCGGCGAAACACAGTCCTTCATGTGAGGCCGCGACTCGGCCTAAACCGACTCAAGATTACCAATCCGTTCGATGAAAATGAGACGGTCGAGGTGTCCTTTCCTGCGATGCGATCGGCCGGTGTCCCGACATCCATCATTGAGGTTCAGACATCGCGTCAGTTTGGTTGGATTCAGGCGATGGCTCTTTCGAGCTCTGAGGTTCAGTCGATTGAGGACGCCCTCAAGCGGAGTCAGCACGGTGGAATGAGTCGTGTACTGGCATTAATCCGCTCTCGTGGTATGGAAGTCATTCCACAGAAAAGTAAGCCTATAAACTGGGGTGGTGCTAGGCCCATGGGCGACGATTTAGGTTCGGAGTCCGATTCTAGAGCTTACAGCTCGCCATCAGTTGAATCCAGTGCAGAAGAGCTCACGGCCACGGGCCCTAGTGAAACGACTGAGCCTGATGTTACACAGTCTTCAGCTGCTCCAGCGAACGACAGCAACGCAGAAAGCTCCTCCGATTCGATTTCCTCAGAATCGTCCGTCAGCATATCTGCTGACCGACGGAGTTTTTACTAACTCGACAGTTTGCAAGTACACTCTGACTGAACAGTCAGGTGGGGTTTTGAAATGAGCCAATCTATTGAGGTCATTGTCTGCCAAGGTATACTTTGTGCCGACTTTAATGAGGGACGGTTGGTTATAGATACTGGTAGCCCTGTTTCTCTCGGTCCGAACATCGCTGTCAAAATCTTGGGCGCTGGAGTTCAGCTTAGCCTTGGCTTCGGGAACTATACGTGGGAATCCGTACGCCAGAGTTTACCCTTCGATGCTGTCGGTCTTGTTGGCGTCGACGCGTTTAGTG
>RGHP01000253.1 GCA_010024125.1 Gammaproteobacteria bacterium
GTACGAGGTCACCAATGTAATAAATATTTTCCGCTTTCAAGCAGTTCGCTGAACGAACGGTCAACTCAAGATCGTCGACTGGACGCAACAAGATCGGATCGATCTCATCTTTCTGTGTCTCTTCGGCAGTGACCTGAGGACCTTCGAATTCGACAAATACCGATAGCTGTTGCTGTAGCAATGTCGCTGCACGACGGATTGCTTCTTCAGCATCCAACGTACCATCTGTTTCCAGATCAATTACCAGCTTATCAAGGTCAGTACGCTGTTCAACACGCGCGCTTTCAACGACATAAGAAACACGACGAACAGGGCTGTACGTTGCATCTAAACGCAATGCACCAATCGTACGGGTTTCTTCGTCTTCTTCACGCTCACTTGCTGGCTCGTAACCAATACCACGCGCCACGCGCGCTTCAATTTGCAGAGAACCACGCGCAGACACTGTCGCGATGTGTTGTTCTGGGTTTGCAATTTCAACGTTCTGTGGCAATTCAAAATCACCGGCAGTAACAACACCTTCACCTGAGTGGTTCAGACGGATCGTCGCACCGCCATCACGACCTTCAAGAGCGACTGCAACCTTTTTGAGGTTTAACAGGATCTCAATAACGTCTTCTTTAACGCCTTCAATTTCAGAATACTCATGTGCGACACCGTCGATTTTCGCTTCAATGATCGCGCAACCTGGCATTGATGACAGCAGGATGCGGCGCAGAGCGTTACCTAACGTGTGGCCGTAGCCGCGCTCAAGAGGCTCAAGAATAATTTTTGAGCGTCCGGGAGCTACCTCCTGGACCTGAATCTGACGCGGTGTCAGCAGTTCCAATGACGACATACCGTCTCCTAACAAAGTGGTTTACTTCGAGTACAACTCGACAATCAGGTTTTCGTTGATGTCTTGCGACAGATCTTGACGCTCTGGAAGCATCTTGAACGTACCTTCCATTTTTGATGAATCGACATCAATCCAAGGAACGTCTGCGCGCTGACCAGCCAACTCGAGTGCAGCACGAACACGTAACTGACCCTTCGCTTTCTCGCGAACGCTGATCACATCACCCGGCTTCACCTGATAAGACGGGATATTCAAAACTTTACCGTTAACCATAATTGAACGATGGCTTACGATTTGACGCGCTTCAGCGCGTGTTGAGCCAAAGCCCATACGATAAACAACGTTATCTAAACGGCTTTCTAGAAGCTTCAACAGGTTCTCACCTGTTGATCCACGAAGACGTGACGCTTCTTTGTAGTAGTTACGGAACTGCTTCTCAAGCACACCGTAGATACGGCGTACTTTCTGCTTTTCACGCAACTGCAGGCCGTAGTCAGACAAGCGACCACGAGCTGCACCGTGCATACCTGGCTTAGTTTCCAAGTTGCACTTTGAATCCATTGAACGAACGCCGCTCTTAAGGAACAAATCTGTTCCTTCGCGACGCGCTAACTTACAAGTTGGTCCGATGTAACGTGCCATTCCTCTAACTCTCCTTAGACGCGGCGCTTTTTCGGCGGACGACAGCCGTTATGAGGAATCGGCGTGACGTCAGTGATATTTGTAACCTTGAGGCCTACAGCGTTTAGAGCACGCACTGCGCTCTCGCGTCCAGGTCCAGGACCTTTCACCATCACGTCAACTGATTTCAAACCGAACTCCTGTGCAGCAGTTGCTGCACGCTCACTTGCTACCTGGGCAGCAAATGGTGTCGATTTACGTGAACCACGGAAACCAGATCCGCCAGCGGTCGCCCATGAAAGAGCGTTACCCTGACGATCAGTGATCGTGATAATGGTGTTGTTGAACGAGGCGTGAATATGAACAACGCCTTCAGCAACCTGCTTTTTGACCTTCTTACGCGATGCGTTACGCTGTGTCGCCATCAGAATTCCTTACTTACGAATCGGCTTACGTGGGCCCTTACGAGTCCGCGCGTTTGTCTTAGTACGCTGTCCACGAACTGGCAGACTGCGGCGATGACGAATACCACGGAAACAACCGAGGTCCATCAGACGCTTGATATTCATTGACACTTCACGACGAAGGTCACCTTCTACGTCAAACTTGCCAACCTCAGTACGAAGCATTTCCAACTGATCTTCAGATAACGAAGATACTTTGGCAGACTCTTCGATACCTGTTGCTTTACAGATCGCTTTCGCGCGAGTTTGACCAATCCCAAACACATA
>RGHP01000254.1 GCA_010024125.1 Gammaproteobacteria bacterium
ACGAATGACGCACCTGACATCCAGTCAGCCGCCGTCGCCATACCGTTATAAACAGCAGGGACCTCTCTGCCCGCGACGTAGTAAGCGGACACCTCCATCGTTCTAGACAGCCATCCGATGGCCGCGTAGATCACGATCGTGAACGCTACGAACAAGATACCAATAGTTGCGGCACCCATTCCCATTTGTTCAAAGATAGCCATCAAGATAATGAAACCGATGAATCCACCAGTGTACAACCCATAGATTCGGCCAAGATTGTCAGTAAACTTACCTTCCATGTCCTGATCCTCCTCTACACGCCAGCGTCATCGTCAATTTTGTCTTGCTGATAGTTCTGATAGAAAATCAGCGCCACGAAAATGATCAATGAACCTTGAACCGGGAAGTAATATCCCAGCGGGAATCCAAGGAAAGAAATACCCATCAGGGCTTTAGCGTTCCAAGGGACGATGATTGAAAAGATGAACCAAACGGCCAGGACCTTGAACGTGAGATTTCGCGTTCTGGCCCAGTGCCGCTGCTTAGTTTCGCCATCCATACGTTGGCCTCCTTTTAATAGCACTAGTGTCAGTTATTCTTATTAGCTAGGCAGGGGTAGATGGACCAATGACCCACGTACCACACTCGCCAAGAATAAGTAAAAATCTCACGCGGACCGACTAGACCTTGGCCTCATAGCCTTTAGTCCAATTTGTGATCCATATTTGACGTGTAATCTGAACAAAATGTTACAGGTAACCTAGTGTTGATTAGTTCACTTCTTAATAGAATTCGGGGCTTATGGGCGATGCTGAGACAGTACCCCGTGTTCAGGCGACGAAGCTACCCGATCGAGTCCGTCGATGGGGTACGTGATTTTGCGGTTACCCGGTCAGCGTTCATCGCGCAAAAAACTATGTTCGGTTACGTGAAGACCAGGATGGGTACCAGCTACCCCGAGATGTTCCGCGATGATCTCATTATCGCGTCGCTGAAAGAAGCTACAATGCAGCACTATTCGGCGTGCCTGAGTGATCTGACGACGTATTTGTATCGAGACCTCGCAGAGCATGGCTACCTGAACCAGGCAGACTGCACCGAACACGCGAAAGGAACGTTTCGGTCTGGGCTGGAATCTAACAAGGATGATTCACTGGAGTTGTTTGACATGGGAAAAGCCTGCATCGCATTTGAGGCAAGAATCCGTGACATCGCCTGGTCTGAACCCGTGGACCCATTTCAGGTTTTCGTTGAGAGTCCTCGTAGCTTGATACGATGGGCCCCGATCGCGGATGACCTTAAAAAACGAGACAGGGAGATTGCTGAGAATTCAGTGTCATTCGCCTGGATTGAGGTACGTAAGGAATTCCACGACTTGTTACAGTTGCCAAAGCAGTATTAAATCGAGCGCCCTTAAAAGCCAACTCAGCCGATTAAGAACAGGTAGCGCACTCGCCTCGTTTTTTGATCGGTATTGAGCTTAACTCAGACTCACGAGCGTCATATAAAACTGCTCGCCCGTTCATACGACTACTCCCCGCGACCAATAAGTTGATAACTTCTGTCGCCTGCATGGTTCCAATCGTTCCGGTCAGAGAGGCCAAGACCCCAGATGTACTGCATTGATCAACACCGCCGGGGGTGTTCTCCGGAACGAAGCACGCATAACACGGTGCGTGTTCATCACGTAAATCAAACACGGCGATCTGACCCACGTAGTTAATAGCGGTCCCACTCACTAAGGGCGTGGAATATTTAACGCACGCACGATTCACCGCATGCCTGGTTTCGAAATTATCAGAGGCATCAACAACAACATCGACACTCGCGACAAGTTGATTGAGAGCAGTTGGCTGAATCCGGTCGACAACTGGATTGATTCGACAATCCGGATTGATGGTTTCAAGTTCGATCTTGGCTGATAGTGCCTTATTCACCCCGAGCCGGGTATCGCGATGAAGGATTTGTCGCTGAAGATTAGATAGTTCGACTTCGTCAAAATCACAGATAGTCATTTGACCCACGCCAGCTGAAGCCAAATAAGTAGCCACCGGTGAGCCAAGTCCGCCCATTCCCACAATAAGAACATGAGAGCTCAGTAACCGCTCCTGGCCAACCGTATCAAACCCATCGAGCACAATGTGTCGGCTATAGCGTAGCAGTTGCTGGTCGTCCATTTAGCCACCGCCCCGTTTCATCGACCAATCG
>RGHP01000255.1 GCA_010024125.1 Gammaproteobacteria bacterium
TCAGCGATCACGCCCTTAAATAGTTCAGGTCGGCGCATGACTGTTGTTCCTACTAATAAACCACCAGCGCTCCCGCCGTGCAGGATAATGTTGCCCGCAGACGTCCAGCCATCTCGAATCAATGTTTCGGCAGCGCCAATGAAATCATCGAAGGATTTGTCTTTATCCGCCATTCGGCCTGAGCGATACCACTGATACCCATTTTCCATGCCACCACGAACGTGTGCTGTGACGTGGATGACTCCGCGCGTCAACAGTGTTCGTCGACTTGCACTAAAGCCTGGGGTCAAACTCATCCCATAGGCACCATAGCCTGTGAGAAGCACCGGAGTTTCAGGGTGCGGTGTCACGTCTCTGTGATGGACAATCGTTAGTGGAATTTTTTGTCCATCGCCCGAAATTCCGTAGGAACGCATAACTACATAGTGAGCTTCAGTGTGGCCATTTGGTGGCGCAGAAATTTTGAGTTGTTTGAACTCACCTGTGGTGAGGTCGATTTCGCGTACCTCTGGGGGCATTGCCGGTGTTGAGATACGCATCCGAATCGTATCGCGATAAAACCCAGGTAAGGGGTCTAGGTGCGCGTCGTGGATCGAAGTCGACAAGTTGAGTTCTTGTCTTACTTCGAACTGTAATGGGTTGGGCTCAACAATGAGATAGCGGCCACAGCCTTCGACTGAATACTCAATCACCCAGTGCTTCGCGAGGACCTCATAATCACTCAATAAAGTCCCTGCTTCAGGTACCCAGAGAGTTTTCCATTGGTCTGGATTACTCGGAATTTCCGGCGTTGGTAGGGGTGCTCGATAGAGCGCAAAGTCCTCATGCCCATGATTTCCCCGGATGATTAGATAGGGGTCGACATGTTCAATTTCGTATTCAAGGCCTTCGATCCAATCTGTGACGGCGATTGGGGATAGGTTGTTGAGATCTGCCGCGAGTAAAAAGCTTTGGTTTGTCTGATGGTCATGAATATCGATCGTTATCCAGGCATCAGAGCTTGTCTTGCCGAGTCCAATAAAGCGACCTGGGTGTTCCAGTTGATACACCAGTTGGTCGTCCGTCTGTTCCGTGCCGATCGTATGGCACCAGACTGTGCTCGGACGTTGGTTATCATCAAGACGGGTATATAACAGCTTGCGACTATCGGTGCTCCATTCGAAATCACCCCGGCAATCAGTTAGCGAGGGTTCGATTGGGGTCTGAGATCCTGCTTTAAAGAGGGTGAGCGTATAGCGTTCAGAACCTTGGCGATCTTCGGTGACAGCAAAGAGTTCATGATTTGGGGAATGATCAGCCGCACCGATGTCGTAGTAAGGATGATTGGCTGATCGTTCATCGCCGCACAGTAAAATCTCGGGATCACTTTGATTTTTTTGGCGCAAAAAGTCTGGATGTTCCGCACCTTCAATGAATCGCTGCCAGTACGTGTACTCGCCATCTTCGACTGGAACTGAATCGTCGCGATCGCGAATGGTGGACTTCAGTTCGTCAATGATCCACTGTCGTGAGTCGGGACCGCCAAGCCATGATTCAGCGGTTTGATTCTGGGATTCAAGAAAGCGTCGAATCTCGCCTGGAAGTGATTCCGGATCTTCCAGAACCTCTTGCCAATTCTCAGCTTTAAGCCACGCGTTGTCTGTCGTTGGGGTTTGCATAGGTGTAGTGTACGCTAGCCGCTCGATATTGTGAGGTCTTATGGCAGTCGCTGATTGGATTCGTATTGCGATCCTCTCTCTTGTGTGGGGTGGATCGTTTTTCTTTGTGGAAATTATGCTTCAAGCGATGCCGCCAATGACCAGTGTGCTTGGTCGTTTGATTGTTGGCTTAGTTGGACTGGTTTGTTTATTAAAGATCCTCAATCATTCGTTAAAGCCGCTCATTCAGCAATGGCGACCATTTGCTTTTATTGGATTGATCAATAACGCGGTTCCTTTCAGCTTGATCAGTTTTGGTCAGACGGAAATCACGGGATCTTTGGCCTCGATCATTAATGCATCAACTCCGATTATGACCGCTTTGGTGGCGCATCAGCTCACCACTGATGAGCGTCTTTCTCTGCATAAAGCGTTGGGGATTGGCTTTGGATTTAGTGGCGTATTGGTCTTGTTTGGGCCAGCCGCATTTGATGGTGGAGCTTCTTTGCTTGGGATGGCTGCCGGTTTGAGTGCAACG
>RGHP01000256.1 GCA_010024125.1 Gammaproteobacteria bacterium
CGATACCTGTGGCGCCTATTACCATCACCCAAAACGGTATCCCCACCTTGGCCTGCAATGTGTTGGTGTCGTTGAGGGTCGAGACGATGGCCGCGAGTGGCCCTACCGCGTTCGCGACGTCGTTGGCCCCGTGGGCAAAGCACAGGAGCGCGACCCCGATAATCAACGGCAGATGGAACAGCTTGTAGATGTCTTTCTTACGGTTACCGAGAGAGACGGCTTTGTTTGCGATGTAGGGCTTCGATAAAGCCCAAGCGACTACCGCCGACACGACAGCGGTCAATATAATTGTCTCGCTCGAGGGCTTCCATATCTTCTTCAGACCCTTCATCGCCATGTAGGCCGCGAGCGCACCACCCATGATGCCGATCAGGACGGGTACCCAGGTCTTTGCGCTCTGGAGACGGTCGTGTCGATAAAGGATCCGGTTTTTAATTATGAACAGCATCAGTGCGGCGATAAGCCCACCGATCACGGGTGAGATCACCCAGCTCGCAGCAATTTTTGCCATGGTTGGCCAGTTGATAACAGCGAGCCCTGCCGCCGCCGCGCCGCCGCCCATAACGCCCCCGACGATGGAGTGGGTCGTTGAGACAGGCGCGTTGAGCGCCGTGGCCAGGTTAATCCACAGAGCCGCGGCCAGGAGGGCACACACCATCAGGAGCCGGAAAGATTCGACGCTCAAGGACTCGTCTGGGCTGATGATCCCCTTGGCAACGGTCTTGACGACGTCACCACCGGCCAGCAGCGCGCCCGCGCTCTCGCACACTACGGCGATTGTCAGGGCGGCACCGATCGAGAGGACGCCGCCACCAACAGCCGGCCCCATGTTGTTTGCCACGTCGTTGGCGCCGATGTTGAGTGCCATGTAGCCACCGACGACCGAGGCGATTAGCAGTATCGTCAGCTGGGTCTCGGCGACTGAAATTGTTTGGTTTACGACAACCGCTACCAGGATAAGGAACGCAAGCGCGACACCAAACACAGGTAATGGAAACGATTCACGACCCTTGAGTCGATGGAATTTATCAGCCTCCTTTAGGTCGCGAATGTAACGATTGCCAACTGAACTGCTTTGATTTTCGTTACTCGGACTGACCGGTGGCATGCATGTGCTCCTGTACCTTTTATTTGATGTAATCAAACTGTAACAAAAGGTGGGTCAAAATGCGTCTCGAGGTCGGGTAAGAACCCGAAATTTTTGAGTGAATCGTTAAACAACTAGGAGTGTCCATGTTTGCTCGTATTACAACAGCTGCTGCAATTGCCGCAGTAATCAGCTCAACAGCGGTAGCGCGTGATTACATCAGCATCGCTGGATCATCAACAGTTCTTCCATTTGCAACGATTGTTGCCGAGCGTCTTGGACGCAACGTGAACCAAAAAACACCAGTCGTTGAATCTGGTGGTTCGTCTGTTGGTAAAAAAGGTGTTTGTGATGGAATCGGTACAGAGTTTATCGATATCGGTAACGCGTCTTCGCGTATGAAGACTGCGGAACTCGAGTACTGTGACAAGAACGGCGTCAAAATCACCGAAATTAAGGTCGGTTATGATGGAATCGTTGTTGCAAACTCAAAGAAAGCAGATCGTCTGAAGATCTCTCTTGCAGACCTGGGTAAAGCATTGACCGCTCAAGTGCCAGTCAATGGCCAGATGGTGGCTAATCCTTACAAGACTTGGAAAGACGTAAATTCCTCGCTCCCAGCGTTAGAGATTCGTGTGTATGGACCGCCAACAACGTCTGGAACACGTGCCTCATTTGCTGAGATCGTGAATGAAAAAGCCTATTGCGGTAAGGATGCTGATGCGAAAGCCGCATTGAAGGCTGCTGGTAAGAAAGCCAAAACGTGTCGCGCAATGCGTACTGATGGCGCCTACGTTGAGGCAGGTGAACAGGACAACTTAATTGTGCAGAAGCTGCAAGAAGACACAGGTGCGTTTGGCATCTTCGGTTTCTCTTATCTCGATCAGAACTCTGACACATTGCAGGGTGCTGAACTGTCAGGTGTTGTCCCAACTTTCGAAGCAATTGCGGACGGTAAATACAAAGCATCGCGTGCACTGTTCTTCTATGTGAAGCATCAGCACATTGGTGTTGTACCAAGCATCGATAAGTACATGACTGAGTGGACTAAGCACTGGGGCGACGACGGAATTC
>RGHP01000257.1 GCA_010024125.1 Gammaproteobacteria bacterium
TATAAGGTGAAGCGCGGTAAGCAAGAGCAGTATCTGAAAGACGAGGCCGCCCTTGATGCTTACCTGACTAATATGGCATTAGACAATGCTGCAGTTCATCCTGTGTCGGGCGACCCTATCTCCGGAGAAGTGCTGGAACGCTTATTTGAGACCTATCGGTCGGGGCGGGGGGTCGCTGAGAAGCTATATCGTTTGTATCCGTACGAGGCGTTACACGGCATGCTCTTTGTGAGTCCGGTCACGCTCGCGGACCTCAAAGATACTAAGCGGCTTCAACAATTTGCCGATGAGTTGGCTGCACAGCTACCAAGTGATCCTCGTGAGGGAATGTTCTTTAAAGTCTCTGTGGAGCCAGATCCAGAAAGAAGCGAGTCAAGAGTGGTCGTTGAGCGCATACAACATGGCTTAACTGACCGATTTGTATTTGGTCACCAATTCTTTGATGGCGGCGATTTTGCTCATATATCAAAGGCGGCTAGCTTGCTAGTAGGATTAATGGGTAGCGGTGCGAGCGTATCTCGCGGCGAAAAGAGTTTAGACGTATCTGGGTTTGAGCAGGCATACGACTGGTTGATGTCTGAAGCACGGCGCGGCCCTCAGATTCAGCGCTACAAGGGATTGGGCGAAATGAATCCAGAGCAGCTTTGGGAAACAACGATGGATAGCACGACCCGTCGATTATTGAAAGTCACAGTCGAGGACATGATCGCCGCAGATCAGATCTTTGTTACGTTAATGGGCGATGAGGTAGAGCCGCGTCGAGAATTTATCGAGGCCAATGCGCTGAATGTCTCCAATCTGGATGTTTAAGAAGTAGGTAAAAGCCAGCCTGCGAAATCGCTGAGGTTTGAAAAAATAGGGGTTGTTTCACGTGAAACGGCCCCTTTTTTTAACTCTCCCGCGCCCTTGCCTGTCAACACCAGTGCGCCGCGAATTCCCATGCGATGAGCACACAGAATATCTTTGGCTGTATCGCCGACCATCCATGTGGTATCCGGATCCAGTGGAAACTGTTTATTGATTGCGGCCAAGAGTCCGATGTTCGGCTTTCTACACGAACACCGCGCATCAGGATGATGGGGACAATATGCGATCATCTGAATCTGACCGCCAAATTCGACTACCGCATCCGACATCTTCTGGTGAATGGCGGTCAGGGTTTCGAGGTCAAAAAGTCCTCGTCCGAGCCCGCTCTGATTTGTCGCGACGCAGATGTTGTAACCAGCGACATGAAGGCGTTGTATCGCTTGTAGCGATCCCTCGATAGCGGTCCATTCATCTGGATTTTTTATGTAATCATCTGAGTCATGATTAATGACGCCGTCGCGATCAAGGATAATAGTCGGCATCGTGGCTATTGCTGTATTGAGCTGAAATCGGCCACAAGCCGGTATGTATCTCGAACCATGCGACAAAGCTCTAGTCGATTTGAGCGGACCGCCGTGTCCTCGGCATTCACCATTACATTTTCAAAAAATGCATCAGTAGCGGGTTTCATGCTTAGCAATTGTGAGATCGCTTCGGAGAATGTTTCACGTGAAACAGCCTCTCTTACTTGATCTGACACCGTTGTAGTAATCGAGAAAAGGTCTTCCTCTGACGGATCACTGAAAAGACTTGGATCGACAGAGCCCGAATCACCCTCACAGTCTTTAAGCAGGTTCGCCACGCGTTTGTTGGTAGCAACAAGCGCAGAAAAATCAGAACCTTCAGCAAACTGAATTAACGCTTTGACACGAGCCTCGGTTTGCGCCGTTGATAAACCATTGCTCGCTTGAACCGATACCACAATGTCATGACGGTACCCCGAATCAGTAAGGCGTACCCTTTCTCTATCTTTGATAAACTGAATCAACTGATCGAGCGCCCCTTCAGCCGACTCCACAGGTTGCCCATCAAACGCCCGTTGCACCCATTCTGTCAGATCGAGTTTAAGCAATGGATGTTCATTCAGGCGTAATACACCAATCGCAGCGCGGCGCAGTGCGAAGGGGTCCTTGCTCCCGGTCGGTGGTTGATTAATCGCAAACAACCCGGCTAATGTGTCCAGACGATCGGACAGGGCCAGGAGTGTGCCGTATACATCTTCAGGCACGGAATCCGAGGCGCCAGCCGGCTGATATAACCCTTGAATTGCTTGGCTAACTTCGGGGGGCTCCC